>JAJDBR010000173.1 GCA_029261275.1 Nitrospirales bacterium | reverse complement strand
CCCTGGAAGGCCGACAACAACATCGCAATCAATTCAGGCTTTGACGGCAAATCCGCCACTGACGACAAGCGATGAGGATCCAATTCCTCTCCATCAAGCACTGCGCCCTTGACCTGTAAAGCTTTTTCACATTTTTCCGCTTTAATGAAATCCCGCATGACCTTCGCTGGCAAGACTGGATCGTCATAACCAATAACTAACACCGATTGTCCTTTGAACAACGGTTGCAAAGGAACCAGCGGAGTATTACCCAGAGCCCGAATGGCCAACGTATTTTTCACCACATGCATGTGTGCATGGGCTCCACGAAGTTTTTTCCGCAATTCATTCACTTGATTCACGGGCATCCCGGCACACTCACTTACAATGGCGATTCGCGCACGAGAAAACCGCTCGTGCAAAGTAGACACAACTTCTGATTTATCAGTTTTTTTCATACCCCAACCCACCTGCTGAGATTAAAATTTCACCCTACTTGCTTGGCAAGGCCAACACTATCTAGACGAATCCCTGGCCCCATTGTGCTAGACAAAGTTGCACTCTTCACATATTTCCCTTTACTAGAAGACGGCTTGGCTTTCAGAATAGAATCAAACACCGTTCGGACATTGTCGGTAATCTGCTGACTTTGAAATGAAACCTTTCCAACCGGCACATGCACATTCCCAGCCTTATCAACTTTGTACTCGACTCGGCCCTTCCGAATTTCTTGGACAGCCTTGCCAACCTCAAAAGTCACAGTTCCGGTCTTCGGATTCGGCATCAGCCCTCGCGGACCAAGCACCTTCCCCAATTTCCCAACCGCGCCCATCATATCCGGAGTTGCAATCATGGAATCGAAATCTAACCACCCGTCTTGAATTTTCTGCAAAAGGTCATCACCACCAGCAAAGTCAGCGCCAGCCTCCCTCGCCTCCTGTTCTTTTTCCCCTTTCGCGATCACCAAAATACGAATCTTCTTCCCAGTTCCATGAGGCAAAACTGTCGTTCCACGCACCATTTGGTCAGCCCGCTTCGGATCCACTCCTAATGACAAGGCAATTTCAACTGATTCATCAAATTTCGCAAATGCAGCCTCCTTCACTAAAGCACTTGCTTCCTCAAGGGAATACTCCGGCCTTGATACCTTCACTAATGACTCTTTAAAATTTTTCCCCACGGTAGATATCCTCTTTTTAATGCCCTCGAAATAATTATCCTTCAACAGTAATGCCCATACTCCTAGCAGTTCCAGCAATCACCAGCATTGCGGCAGGAACATCACTGGCATTCAAATCTTCGACTTTCAATTTGGCAATTTCCTCTAATTGTACTTGGGTAATAGTTCCGACTTTATTTTTATGCGGAATTCCGGACCCCTTAATTACGCCGGCAGCTTTCTTCAAAAGATCTGATGCCGGTGGCGTCTTAGTAATAAAACTAAAGCTTCGGTCTTTGTAGACAGAAATTACCACAGGAATAATACTGCCCTCTTGCTTCTGCGTCTTGGCATTAAACTGCTTACAAAATTCCATGATGTTCACCCCATGCTGCCCCAATGATGGGCCAACGGGAGGCGCAGGATTCGCTTTACCAGCAGGAATTTGTAATTTAATTTGACTCGTAACTTCTTTAGCCATGCGTCACCTACCTTAAATTTCTGAAACTCTCACCTAGACTCTATGAATACCACTAAATCATAAAAAATTTTCATTATGATGCGCGCTCAACTTGAGAGAACGCCAATTCCACTGGAGTGGATCGCCCAAAAATACTCACCAACGCCTTTACCCTTGCATGATCTTGATCCACCTCATCCACTAATCCGTTAAAGCCCAGGAATGGCCCATCAACAATTCGCACATTATCTCCCTTGGAAAAACTCGATAACTCTCTTGGCGCAGAAACTCCAGACTCTAGCTGCTTCAACAGGGTCGTTACCTCTTCAGGATCCAGAGGAATGGGTCGGGTCCCTCCTCCCACAAACCCCGTGACCTTTGGAGTCTCCTTGATCATCGTAACCATCTCATCATTGATTGGCCCATTGGCTTCCAACAGAACATAGCCAGGGAAAAACTTTCTCTTTGAAGCACGCCGCTTCCCCTCCTTAAATTCTACGACGTCCTCCGTGGGAACGAGCACTTGCCCCACTGCCTCACTCATACCCAGTTGGTTTGCCCGCTCAACAATACCCGTTCGAACACGGCCTTCGAATCCTGCATAGGTGTGTATGACATACCAATGGCTCGCCATGAATCCCTTTCTATTCCGTTAGACAATCCTGCTGATCAACCAAACCAGAAATGAATCCACTACCGACAAATATAAGGACATAAATATACAAAAGAGCAGTACCACCGTGGTCGAACCAATGGTTTCAGTCCTTGTAGGATATGAAATCTTCTTTAGCTCACTTCGAACGTCAAACAAAAACTCGGTAATGGTCGCCCAGACTTTCTTGAACATTCCCTAATCCCTCGTAGATCAATTAATGCGCTGCCTACTTCCCCAAGCCATTCCCCCTAAAAGCTGGCAGGGGCACAGGGATTCGAACCCGGACTTTCGGTTTTGGAGACCGACGTGCTAGCCATTGACACTATGCCCCTTCAATTCCTGACTACAGGCCCAGGAGCTTTCCCAGCCTACTTCACCTCTTTATGAGAAGCATGTTTCCGACAAAACTTACAATATTTCTTCATCTCCAGACGATCAGGATCGTTCTTTTTGTTTTTCATCGTTGAATAATTTCGTCGCTTGCAATCTCCGCATGCTAGAGAAATAATGACGCGCATAACTACACCCCTAAATCCTTATTCGACAATTTCCGTCACGACGCCGGCCCCAACGGTCCGACCCCCCTCGCGCACTGCAAACCGTACTCCCTGCTCCATGGCGATTGGCGCAATCAACTCCCCCGAAAAGGACACATTGTCCCCCGGCATCACCATCTC
>JAJDBR010000172.1 GCA_029261275.1 Nitrospirales bacterium | reverse complement strand
CTTTTCGCGAAGTCTTCGTATATGGACGTCCACCGTACGAGATTCAATGTCGACGGCATTGGTATATCCCCACACTCTTTCCATAATCTGCTCCCGATTGAGCACTCGTCCGTTAGCGTTCATGAGGCCACATAACAGATCGAATTCTTTGACAGTCAGATCCACAACTTTTTCTCCGACCGAAACCTGATGCTTGCCCTCATCCACGACTAACATCCCTACTCGCTTAAGGGAGGGCTGCTCTTGTGGCTGTCCACGCCGCAAGACGGCTTTCACCCGAGCCACCAGTTCTCTTGGGCTAAAAGGCTTCACTATATAATCATCCGCCCCCATCTCCAAACCCACGATGCGATCCACTTCTTCGGCCTTCGCGGTTAACATGATAATGGCCACTCCCCCTGTTTTAGGATCTTTACGAAGCTTGCGACATACTTCTAACCCATCAACACCTGGCAACATGAGATCCAGCACAATCAGATCAGGACTACGCTCTCTGGCCAATTGCAACGCCGCTTCCCCATCTCGAGCGTCCAAACACTTGAGTCCATCTTTTTCAAGATGATACCGGACCAGATCAACCAGATCCTTTTCATCATCAACGATTAGCACTGTTGCAGACATAGCTATTTCTCCCCAAGATGACCCATCAGAATCCTAACTTTCCACAGCCCCGAAAATTTTCCCCTTGTATCGTTCAAAATATCGTTTTATCGCCACCATGACGTAGCAATCATCCTCATTATATTCCAAAATTCGATTCATCA
This sequence comes from Nitrospirales bacterium, assembly GCA_029261275.1. GTDB lineage: Bacteria > Nitrospirota > Nitrospiria > Nitrospirales > UBA8639 > Nitrospira_E. The sequence goes on along the minus strand of JAJDBR010000172.1, from coordinate 14,266 downwards.
CGACTTCCTGGGTCGGATTCGCTAAATACTCGTTATACCTGGTCATGGAAGAGGAAGAAACGAAAGTGAAATTTCACAGGTGAATACGTGACGTCAGCGCTATTAAAATAAATCCTAGCACAATAGGAACAGGAGACAGAACAGAAGGGAACCCAAAAGCGAAACCAGCAAGGATTCCAATTGGCAGTTTTATTTCTCCAGGAACGTAACTTATTTTAGTCGGAACCAATCTTCGGTCGAACCAAAACGACTAGCTTTTTATACCTTTCAATCTTCGCATCTTCATCGAAACAGACTTGTCAGGGTATTTCGCATGAGATAATTCGATGAGGCGCAATACGGCTTTGAGGTTTTCAAGGTCCAAACACTCTTCTTCATCAAATTCGTGGCCATCCAGGGTATAACAATCATTCAAGTTGTTGTACTTGTCGCAAAATTCACAAAATTCCACTCCACCATTAACACACCTTTGGACTAACGCATCATGCGTATCTACATACTTGCAAGAGATCTGCTTCGAACCGAAACATGTTATTGGGCTTCAACAATAACTTAAAAAAAATTAGGCTGGCTCTATAAATTTTTTCGACTTAAAACAAGACTTATGACAACCGCAATTATTAAAGAACCGATATTTTCTATTCCCTAACATTCCCCCAATCTAGACACTGAGCCTTTCCTCAAGACCCTTAGCAGGTTAATCAAACACCACGGTTTTACAGTTGTAGATTTAGACGCGATTTTCGTTATGTAAGATGAGCGGAATCCAATATATTACCCCCATACTCGTTGATAAACCCTGATATTCTGGGGACCAACCACTTTCCGTCATGACAAGCAAGGTAAAAAATGTCCGTCGAATCCGACATTGATCATCCCCCTGGAGCCAGGATGGCTGCGAGGAAAATTTTCGAATTTTGATGGGACCATGCGGCAACTAACTGGACAGAGGGGGGTCTCCCTTCCCTCCCTGGAAGTTGGACCAATGATAACGGCGGGAACGAAACGAGAAATTGTTGCTAGCTCGAAGTTTGATCGTATTCGGCAGCCTCGACAAAGAAATAGGTATGACAGGCTCGTTGAATGAACTTTTTAGACAACGTTGGCGGGACGCTGTTAAATTTCGCTATACTAATGATCTGCTCTAAAATATCCCGAGGATGACAACTTCGCATATTGAGCTGATATTTCTCATAGATATCAGACAATAGATAGTCGATGGCCTCCGGATCAAAAGGCACACCTTTTTTCTTACAGACCTCTTCAAAGATCTGCTTAAAGCGTTCAGGGGTCGGATCGGCAATGAAGATTTTATTACGGATCCGGCGCAAGAAGGCTTCATCTGCCAATTTTGCTGGCTCCAAATTCGTCGCAAACAAGACAATCGTATCGAAGGGAAGCTGAAAGACTTTCCCTGTATGCAAGGTCAGATAATCTACCCGCTTTTCTAACGGCACAATCCACCGATTTAGCAAGTCTCTGGGACGCACCAACTGACGTCCAAAGTCGTCAATCAAAAAGACTCCTCCGTTGGATTTGATATGAGGAGGCGCTTTGTAATATTTCGCTGAATCATTATAAGACAAATCCAACGTGGCCATGGTCAACTCACCACCAGCAAACTCAATCGGCCTTTTACATAACACCCACCGAGTATCATATTCCTTTTTACTTTCAATCAATGACCGTGACGCTTCCTGAGGGGTATCGATTTTCACATGCGTAATGGGATCATAAATTTGAATAATCTGACCGTCCACCTCCATGGCATGGGGGATATAGATTTCTCCACCTCCTACCGCTTCCAACATTTTCCCAATGGCTTCGGCCAACACCGTTTTCCCATTTCCGGGAGGTCCGTACAAGAAAATAGCCCATCCCGAATTTACGGCTTCCCCAAGTTGATCAACCGTGCCTGGAGTTAAAACCAAATGCTCTGTCGCGGCTGTGACAGTCCGCCGATCGATGGTCAAGCTATTCACCGGCTGACTTTTCACCATCGCGATATATTGCTGTAATGTCACGGGAGCAGGCCCGACGTATCGACACAAGTCCAAAAAGGCTTTTGCTCGCTCCCGCCCCGCCTCAGTCAACACGTAGCGAAGCAAAACCCCTAGCGATTCCCCATGACCCTTCACTTCACAATATTTCTCCCTTTGGACGAGCGTAAAGAGTTCCTTCATGACCCCATAGGGCAACTTCATAATCTCCCCGGCAGTCCGCTCAGTGAGCTCGCCATGCGTGAACAAGGTTCGTACCAACAATTGCACAAGTAATTCTTCCGGCAAACCTGTTTCTTCAATCGTCGTAGGCGCTGGAAGAATCCGCTGGCTCGGTGAAGCTAGAGGAGTCTCTTCCACTGTGGAATTTCCATTGGTGACATTCCCGTAGTTTGGGATGGTAACAGTACCGCTCATTCGTGCTCTCCTTTATTCGTTCAGTGAGAAGAATGGACTAGAAAGATTCTCACCAGAAGTTTCGCTCTATCATGAAGTTCAAAATCCATGTAAAATTAGGGGAATAACCAATCACTGCACCACATGGCTTTCTTCCTCGGTCATTACTTATCAACTCGCTCAGGCATGGCTAACAACATTGCAAGATTAATCTGGCTCTTTCTCATGCTCCTATCCTTCACTTGGGGATGCACAGAATCGGCACCCGAGAGTACCATCCGCCTTGGTTTAGCCATTGCCCCCACAAACCTCGACCCTCGCTTGGCAACCGATGCCCCCTCTGCTCGAGTCAATCGGCTCTTATATTCACGCCTCGTCGATTTCGCAGAGGATGCGACTCCCATTCCAGCTCTCGCAACGTGGGAAGCACTCACCCCAATCCATTATCGCTTTCATCTCACCGAACCCAGGCCAACATTTCCCAATGGCGCTCAACTCACTGCAAAGGACGTCCAAGAAACGTATACCTCATTACTAGATCCAAAAACTGTCTCACCCCATCGAGGTCTCTTCCAAAATATTAGTCGAATGCACACACTCTCAGAATCGACCATAGACTTTTTCTTGTTACACCCAGATCCCTTATTTCCTAGCTATTTAGTTATCGGCATTCTTCCGGCAAACCTTATTGAGATCAACCATCCGTTTCACGAAAACCCTGTTGGCAGTGGGCCTTTTCTCTTTCACCAAAGGCCCGATGCCTCGCGCCTGATTCTCAAACGACGCAAAGACGCCCAACTCATTGAATTTGTGAAGGTTCTCAACCCGACAGTCCGAACGTTGAAGTTGTTGGCTGGGGAAATTCACCTTCTCCAAAATGATCTTCCGCCAGAATTGGTGACCTATCTCGCTGAAAATCCTTCCATTTCGTTTCAGCACAAGCAAGGGTCAAAATTTGCCTACATCGGCTTCAATCATCAGGATCCAATCGTCGGTCAAAACCTCGTGAGGAAAGCCATTGCCCATGCTATTAATCGTGGACAGATCATTCAATACGCATTGGGAGGACGAGCCCAGCTTGCCCAAGCCCTCTTTCCTCCAAGCCATTGGGTAGGAGCTTCTCAGTTAGAAGGCTATCCCTATGACCCCGCACGGGCAAGGGAGTTGTTACACCAAGCAGGTTTCACGAGTGAGCGGTCACCGACACTAATTTACAAAACCTCGACGGACCCGTTTCGATTACGATTGGCTACGATCATTCAAGAACAACTCCAGCAGGTCGGCATTCACATGTCGATTCACAGTCATGACTGGGGCACCTTTTATGGAGATATCAAGGCCGGACATTTTCAAATGTATAGCCTGGCTTGGGTCGGTCTCAAAACTCCGGATATCTTTCGACATGCCTTTCACAGTGAATCGGTCCCTCCTCTCGGGGTCAATCGCGGGCGTTACACCGACCCTTTGACCGATGATCTCATTGTAGAAGCGGAAGGCACCTCTCAAACCAACCAACAACAAAGGATCTATCGATCACTCCAAGCGCGCCTATTAGACACCCTCCCTTATTTACCTCTTTGGTATGAAGAGAACGTTGCTCTCTCAACCACGGCCATACGGGGCTATACAGTCCGAACAGATGGCAATTTCGATGGTCTGTTGGACATTCAGTGGACATCATCTACCACCCACCCTCAACTAGCCAGGCAAGCAGATCCATGATTATGCAATGGGGAATTTCTCACTTCGTTATTGAGCACTTTCGCACGGGCTGCGCTTCATCCTCCCTTTAACGATGTCACATTTTATTGTAAAGAGAATGATGAGTGCATTGGTTGGATTACTTGGTGTGGTCAGCCTCGTGTTTTTTCTGATTCACATGATTCCCGGCGATCCCATTGATGTCATGCTAGGTGAATCAGCTCTCGCTGCTGATCGAGAAGCCTTACGTCAAGGGTTAGGCTTACACCTGCCACTCTACGAACAATGGTGGAATTATCTCACCGCGTTGGCTCAAGCCGACTTTGGCCATTCCTTATTTTCCGGCCGCCCCATCGTCGATCTCCTCTTAGAACGCATTCCCGTGACGCTACATCTCAGCATCATCGCCTTGATGGTCGCCATCATCATTGCGCTGCCTCTGGGTCTGTTGGCCGCCACTCGTCAACATTCGATGTACGATTACGGCAGTATGGGCTTCGCGTTATTCGGCATGTCCATCCCCAATTTCTGGATGGGGCCGTTATTGATTTTAGTGGGCGCCTTGTGGCTCGGCTGGTTCCCCGTGAGCGGGCAAGAGGGCTGGAATGCCGTCGTCCTCCCTGCCTTAACATTGGGCACGGCCATGGCCGCCATCTTGGCCAGAATGATTCGCAGTAGCCTGTTAGAGGTTTTAGGGGAGGATTTTCTCCGAACCGCCCGAGCCAAAGGCTTGTCATCCCTACAAGCCATTTTCATCCATGCCCTCCCCAACGCCCTCCTGCCCGTCCTAACCCTTTTGGGGCTTCAGCTTGGAGGCTTACTGGGTGGGGCGGTTATTACGGAAACCGTGTTTGCCTGGCCAGGATTAGGCCTCCTCATAATCGAAGCCATCCAGCAACGCGATTATCCCATTGTCCAGGCAGCCGTGCTCTGCATCAGCGTGACCTATATCCTCGTCAATCTCTTGACCGACCTCCTCTACGCTTGGCTCGACCCTCGCATCAATTGGCAGAGTCCATTATGATGCGACTGTGGTTCCCCCTTAGCATTATCGGAATTTGGGGATTGATGGCCTTGGCCAGTCCCATACTTCACCTCACACCCAACACCATCGACCTCACCCACATACTCGTACCGCCTGACCAGAATTCCTGGTTAGGCTTTGATGAACTTGGGCGTTCAATGGCGGATCGCCTCATAACAGGGGCAACAACGTCTTTTTTGGTGTCGCTCAGCGTAGTAGCATTGGGGCTTCTCAGCGGCGTGATTCTAGGAATCTCCAGCGGATACTTCGGGGGATGGGTGGATCAGGTCTTCGTTCGAATCGTCGACATCATGCTGGCTTTTCCTGGCCTACTCTTGGCCATTGCCTTAGCGGGAGCACTGGGTCCGGGAATTGAAAATGTTGTGTTTGCGTTAGTCATTGTAGGATGGGTGGGCTATGCACGTTTGGCACGTGTACAGGTGCTAGCTCTCAAACATGCGGACCACGTGGTGGCTGCCCAAGCGATAGGGGCCTCACCCTGGCGCATCATGGGGCGACATTTGCTTCCTCTTATCACCGCCCCTCTTATCATTGAAGCCAGCTTTGGTATCGCCAGTGCGATCATTGCGGAAGCAGGATTATCTTTTTTGGGTTTGGGAGTCCAACCTCCTCAGGCTTCCTGGGGAAGCATGATCCGTGACGGTACCCGCTATATGTTAGTGGCACCGCATTTGGTTATCTTTCCTGGATTAACGCTAATGGCCGTCGTTCTGGCTGCCAATCTCCTTGGCGACTGGCTTCGTGATTGGCTAGACGTCAAAGAACCGAAAAAAATGGGATAAGAAAATGTCAACGAAGACGTTCATTCCGCTTTAATTAACAGTGGCGTTCTGATTCAGATCGAGGGAATGACGGCTTGAAATATCTCTGATAAATCCTGAATAGGAAGGAAAGCCGCCATTATTCCAGGAATTGAGAGATAGCTCGAGGGGAAATTCCTGACCATTTTTCCGCACCCCATGCAACGAAAGCGTTTTCCTCAGAACCCGAGCTTCCCCGGTCATCTGCAGTCGTGCCATTCCGTTGACATGCGCATCCCGGTATCGGGTAGGCATAATGACCGTGAGGGGCTGGCCAAAGATTTCTTCGGCTGAATACCCGAACATCGTTTCAGCCGCGGGATTCCAGGATATAATGCGACCATGATGATTGGCTAACACAATGGCATCATTGGCTGCATGAAAAACTGCTTGAAAACGTCGTTCGCTTTCCAATAAGGCCTGATGCGCCTGTTCAATCTTTTTCCCTAGATGTTGCGCCTTCAACGCATGACGAATGGTCGTTTTGATTTCGGACCGGTTAATGGGTTTATGAAGAAAGTCAAAGGCTCCCAATTTATCTAAAGGGCCAGTGACCGAATCAAGCGTCGTACAGCTGGTCAAAATAATAATGGGAAGCCCGGGAGCCAGCTTCCCCATCCCTTCAAGAACAAGCAGCCCATCGATGTCAGGAAGTCGAATGTCTAATATTACGCAGTCATAGGAACAATCTTTTACTCGTTCGAGAGCCACCCTTCCTGTAGTGGACACATCAGTCTGATAGCCTTCGCCTTCAAGAAGATCCTGTAGCGTGAGCACAATATCAGGTTCATCATCAACCACTAGAATCGTGGATGAAGATGCTGAGGGAAAAAGATGGTCCATAAATTCCCCTCCTCGGTAGGTGGAAGTTGCCTTCCCCCCCCTTGACAAATTTGACTGGCAAAATAGGTCCATGAACAGATTAAGCAGCAAGCTCTGTACCAAAGGGTAACGCCTAATTTAATACGGACATAGGTCTATGACAGAATTAGATTTCTCTAGGAAAAATGAGACGATTATACCGTAGAGGGAACAAACGGTAACGGGTAAATTCAATTGCCTATTATCTGTTTGGATACAGGTATTTATCCGAATAGATACATACTCTTAAAGAATAGAAAACCGACTCAGGCCCCCCGAACATGGAAGAAAACAATTCAGACAACAAACCGAAGAAAAATGAATGGCCTCATGAAAATATCTTCCTTTCTGTTCGCCTTCCTTATTGGCAGCATAAGCCTTTCTCCGTATTCCCAAACCAATGACACGTCGAAATATGCGTCTTTAAAAGGATTCTGCATTGCAGAAGAAAAGGATGCACGAGAAAATTGTGAATGCGGTCAAGCGACAGCAGATAAATTTTTGTCGCTGATAGAACACGAAAGGGCCGTTGCACTGTTGCAGGGAGATTCTAATATCGCGAGGTAGCTAGGGGAGAAGCATGATGAATTTATGGATACGCGTTCAAAAATCACGAATGGGTGCTCCAATCCTAGCAATTATTTGAAGGGGCTAAAAGAGTTCTAGGCCACGAGAAGGAGACTACAGGCAAGGCATGCCTCAAGCCAGCAAGATTGCTCAGTTCAACCTAACACTGACCACGTTCGCCTGAATTTCATGATAGAGAATACCTGCCTCGCGACCAACGTTCGGATCTCGTTAAAAAAAAGACTCCCGCCCCCTTTTCTTCCCCATCACGGTACGACCATCATTAACATTCGCTTTTCTTTGATCGTTTTCGCACCATCAAAGGTGTCCATCATCATTTGTTTAATAGCTGGATTCGGCACAATCGAATCCACATAGGCCTCATATTGTTAACGCATCCCCTGAATCTCATTGGCCTCTTTAGCTTGTTGGGTAGGACTGAGGACAGACTTGGGGCCTGGCTGGATGCCCTTACACATGTAGGAGTCACAGGTACCACCGTACCTGAGTCATCTAAATGTATGGTGCCTTTCTCACATTGGTCATAGACCAATGTGATCCATTATTTTTCAGTTTGAGTGCCAGTCCCAACCGTTAGAATAATCGTTCTCCTTGGCCGCCAATAGGACGCAAACCGCCCCACAAATCTAGAGTAAACCGATTGAAGTGGCATACGGAATTGATGCTTTCCATAGCGTGGAGCCTTAGACAAGACTGTATTCAGCCAGTCGTCCTCCTTGGATGGGGAACCCATGGCATGGGTGCTCTTAAAAAATTCATGTAAATAGCGAAAATCAGGCTCAACAAATACCTCTGGTGTTTTGGAGTCATAGCCGGCCACACATTCGCCAAAAAACTGTCAAAAGGAGTGAGCTTGACAGTCGAGTTTATTACTCTGACATGGATCTGTTGGACTCTTACTTGACCCGTAATTGGTATACAGCCTTCTATTGTATAAGCGCGGAACTAACTGGAAGATTCCCACAGGCTTTTTCCTAGGGTAGAGCTTTCGGGCCATGTTCATCCCAATTGCCTCAGCTGTGCCCTCTCGAATCCATGCGCCCACATTGCACCCTGTAGAAAATTAGGGATAGCAATGTTGCACTGCATGAAACAGCTCATGCGCGATATCTTGATAAGCCTTTGTCTCGAGCGACCCATTGGCCTAAATGCTTCGCACCGAGTCGATTTTCATATGGGTCCTGGTCTTCGACGAACAAATATGATCGTAAGCAGCATCGCTATCATAGAAAGTAAAGACATAAACTATGTGTTTTTCTTGGCCCAAGCTCATGGGGGTGTCGCCATAATAAGGCTTCCGATACCCCATACCCTCATAGGCCTGCGCAACAGTATGCAGCCACTTTTCAATTTCCTGTGCTGTTGCAGAAGAGACTTCTTTTATTTGTTTTTCATAGTGGTACCTGGCTTTTACTTTATTGCAATATTGCTCAATATCAGTGCCGGCCTGACACCTCGCCCAAACCAATTGGACATCCGCCCACGTCGTAGGGTCCGGGTTGCTCTTCATAACTTCAACCTCTTTAATCGGCCAGATTTCTGCACTTACAAACAATGGTGACAATAACCACAGAACGCCAAGCAGGAATGCGCCACAATAATTGAGGCTTTTCATACCATCACGCATTAGATGATCTCTCCTTCAGAACACCCAACCCATTTGAGCACCGGAACCAGCCAGGCGCTTCTAACTAGGTTGTTTACCGCAGGTAACCCAGAGTTCTGGATCAGCATTCAGATTCCGAAACTCTTTGGCGCGCTGGGCATCTTGTGTACGTAAGGGGGATCCCCCGTAATGAACGGCCTGCCCGGTCACGGTAAAGGGTCCATTGCTCCGTGCCGATGGATAGCGCATGGCTTTGACTTGTTTCGACACCTGGCTCGACTCTTTCATCTGTGCGTCCGTCAGCTTATTGAAGGGCTCCATCAACGCTTTCATTTTATCTTGCGGTATCTGTTTGCCATATTTTTTCTTCAGGGCGGGCATCTCCCTATCGAATTTTTCTTGATAGGCGGCTATTTTGGGATCGTACTTTTTCTTGATGGCCGCATTTTTCCTATTGGCGAAGTCTCCAATTTTCTTTCTGAGCAGTTCCGCGACTTCAAGCGGGGACAACATACGTTCTTCCGGTGTGAGTTCTCCTAACAGTAAATCCATATTCTGAAAGGTTTGTTGTGATTCAAAAGGGTGACTTTTGGACGTTAGGAGGATGGCGGGGCGCCCGCGAAACTTCCCGGTGGCCGTGGCTTCGAACTGCACCATGAGGTTTCCGGTGCGGTATTCCTTGGTCAGGCAATGACCTGCATGAAACGTATGCGTCTCGTTCCCCAATTGGAAGGTTAGGACATTCGCGGCGGACTTAGGTTTCGGTTTCGACGCCACTGCATAATCTTTCATTTCCCCGCCACAGGTCATATGAAATTTCAAGGGCACTTGTTTGTTACTGCCCATGCCCACTTGCCCTTCCCACGCCAAAGCCTTGCCTTTCAGCTGAAAGGTGGGAGTCCCGACTTCTTCATAGGGATCGTTCTTCCCAAGTGACAAGTAAATTTGGTTTCGTGAATGACCGCCGCCAGAACCGATGTTTAAGGTGACATTCTCCTTGCCTGGCGCCTGACGAGCCTTCATTTGAAATTGACCGCTGTTGCGATCGGTAATTTCGCAGGTAATCATCGTGAGGTCGTATCGCTTGCCTTTGACCTCAACCGTTGCCGCCCCATGACCTTTAGTCTCTGCAGCAAACGTTTCTTGCTCCTTTTTCAATTTGTCTGCCTGACGTTCATCCATTTTCTGGCCCATACCTTTGAACATGTTTTCCAATTGCCTCTGGGTCTTCTCATCCATGCCTTCCCCCTTCCCTTTCCCTTGCCCAGCCCCCTGGCTCATGCCTTTTATCATTTCCATCATCTGTTGCATTTGTTCTTCTTGTGTTGGTTTTCCCTTCTGTTCCGCATAGCTCAAACCCATCGGGCTGAGCAGTACCGCCGCTGCCGCCACCATTAACTCCAATCGATTAGGCATTTTCATAGGTTCTCCGGCCTTCGCGCTTGAATGAGCTTTCCACCTAATTACATTCTTAGCTGACACCGTTTACTCCCACATTTTTCGAATCAGGTCAGAAACCGAACACAACTCTATGTAAGCTTCTACAGACGTGAAACCACTCCTCGGGCACATCCCTCTATCTCTAAGGTCTCCCTTAGGACTTTCTGTTGGAGGATACGGACCCAGTGTTATCTTTTCCATGGTCTGCCTAGTCCCATTAGCTCAAGCATAGGTCCTGGATTTTGGAAAGGGTTCAACTCAGGCGGTGCTCTTGATATCAACCTTCCATTCCACAAACCATCCATCTTTTTGTAATCGATGCCGTTCACTCACGACAACATTACCCTCTGTTGATACCGAAACATCATCGCTCTCTTTTCCGCATGACCAGAAACTGGCAAACCCACTAGGACTCAAGAAACCATCAAAAGCAAATGTCTATGGGTCATCTTCATACATTACTTCTTCCTTTACCAATAAACTTATTGCAGAATAAAAAATTCTCATCCGTATCTTTATCAAAAAAATTTCTTCGACTTTTGTACTCCTTACAGATATTTCCTGATCTTTTCGTCCAAACAAGAAGATAGTGTTCCCGTCCATCGGCCTATTTAAAGTCATCACAGACATGCTGATTTTTGGTCTTTTCTTCAAAGGGCATTTGAGGGAGCATCCCCGAGGCCAATTTACCGCATTCCTGCATTTTCTTTATTTCGGGACGCCCCATCATTTCCTGGGCGTACGCCATGGCTTTGTCCTGAGCTTCATCACGATTCCCACCGCGGCACAGGGCGCCAATCTCCGCTTCCATTTTTTCCCTTCTTCCTCTAACCCCTTAAATGCCGACTGATCAAGACCTTTCATGCAGGCCATGGCCTCCTGCATTTTCCCCATATCCATCTGCTGCATATTTCTCTGCATCTGCTGCATTTTCTCCATATCCATTGGCATATTGGGCGGCATACTAGGATTATCTTGGGCAAACGCAACAACCGGCAAAAGAAAAAGAATATAGATCAGATATCGCATGGAACAATCTCCTATTTGGGTAAAAACATTATAAAAAATTATCCAAGAATTAATCTTGCGGAGAATACTTTCTTGTACTTCCCTTGATTCTTGTCATAGTCTTGAGAGGGAGAGAGCCAGATATGTACCAAAGATGAGATAGAAGGGCAAACCAATCAACAAACAACCCTAACAACCAAGAGCCTCTACGGTAACAACCATAGAGGCTCTTTCAGCCTTTTGCCCTGTGAGGAAGATCTCACATCCTTACGGTACTTGTCGTTCCACAATGGGGTCGATAGTGACATCGCCAAGTAGTTCCAAACCAAAACGAGGATTCTCTTCAATTTCGTTGGCATAAAGACGTCCTTGAGGCGCATCAAATTTTATGTCTAAGGTGGTGGTCTTTCCTGGTTCAATTGTGACATCGAGCTCCTGATTGAGCATCGGATGCCAAGCCATCGCTTTGTAGGTACCCGGGGGAATATCCGAAATGGAATATTGGCCATCCTGCCCACTTAATACATAATAGGGATGATTAACGGCCAAACCCCAACTTTCCATATAGGCATGAAAGCCACATTGCATCACAAAGATATTTCGACCTTTTCGCATTTTGACCGGATGGGTGATAACCTTCCCTGCTCGATTTTTGACAGTCACTTTTTTAATGAGTTGCTGCTTTTTGATTTTCTTACTCATGGGAAGTGGAACGTTAAATAACACCCTCGCTCCCATTTTCGATGTTTCATAAGCCTGAATATCGTGTAGCACGGGATCCTTATTTACCACTTCGATTTTTTCTTTATTCCGCACCACCACAATATACGGATCAAATTTACAATCGACCGCCTCTATGCGTGGCGGTGTATACTCAAAAGTTTTGCCTTTTTTAATATCCGTGAGCAAAATGACCACATCTTTAAAGCCGCCATTGGGATCGACCTTAAACGGTTGCAACAACCGCCAACCGGTCCCCGTTGAAATTCGTCCGCAATAGACAGGATCGGGAAGGGTGACCAAATTATAGCCTTTAGGCCTGGGCACCTTTCCCTCCAGGGTCACGACCCCAGAGAGGATGCCCCCGTCTTTTACGGAAATCTCTTCATATGCCTGCACAGAAGACGCTCCCAAGAAAACACCTAAGACCATAGCACTAAAAATTTCCCCCAGACTCATGAAACCCTCCTTACGACGAATGACCTTTCAGATACCATTAAAAAAACACGCGCGCACCCTTGGCACCCCTTTGGATTGCCTCGTCTTTGTTCAGTTTCCAAACTCCACCTCTTTTGTTATTCATTCCATGGGGAAGGAAATAACAATTCCTCCCATAACATCTCCAACGTTTCGATCCCGCTTTCCACTCAAAATATGGGTGTTATGACAATTCACACAAGCCTTGGACACCGCCCTATCGGCATAAATCGCCTTAAAATATTGCTTATCGCCCCTTGTAATTATTCCGGTGTACGGTTTTTCAGGATCTTTTTCTATTGCATCCAACCCTTGTCTCTCAAAGTCTGTTGTCGGCCCATTTCGCTCATATATTGGAAAGAGACTCGCCAATCGATATTGTAACCCTAAGCCACTTTCACTAACTTTTAATCCAGCCAGCAACAGCATTTGCGCAGGAAGGGGTAAAGCCTTTTGCTTTCTCCACCCTTCAGAGGCAATAACCGTCCCCGTCTCTTGCATACGATCGACCACATGCGTGGCATACAGCGTGCGATCGGCTTCGATCACGGCATGAATATAATCGGCCACAATTTGTGGCTTGATAGCGCCTCCTTGCTCTGACTCCGAGCTTCCCAAAACAATTGGAACCGTGAGTCCCACACTCCCAATCAATAGAGCACTAAGAAGGAACGGGAAACGTGTTCTCATGTGACACCTCCAGGTTAACGAATCCAAGTAGAGGACCACTGATGCTATTTCGCCGAACTCTGAGCCCACTCATATTCAATATTGTTCATGATTTTACCGTAAAATACTCCCATACCCCAAGACCATCGATTTAGTTAGCGATAACTTTCTGATTTTTCATAAAAAAGTAGAAAAACCTTTGTCTTCCCCGCCTTATCATTCCCCCATTCACCGATTCCAAGTTCATTCCCGACGATAAGAATGATCTTAAGAATAACCAGAACATCGCATTGGACTCGTAAGTTTGTGGGCCCCAAAATTTATAACGGCTCTAACCATTGATTCGCGTCGGTCAATACATCTCATGGTCCCCGTTAGAAATCTGCGTTCAATACACGGTCTTGTTGCAATTAGACAGAAGATTCTTCTCCTCATTTTTCCTATTTTTTGTACGGCCCTCCTCTGGAATCGCCTTCTATAAACCCAGTCTGATATGGTGAACACAGAGACAACAATTCGGTGTGCCATCCTTATTGCTAATTAGACTCCTGCTCCTGCGGAAGGACACTTTCCTCATGCATTCTTTCACATTTTCAAACTTCCTAATTTCATATTGCTTGCCCCTTTCATTCATCATCTTGTTGTTCGGATCTCCGACATTTGGTCTCGAGCAAATTGACGGGTTTCGTGATCTCAAGTTTAGTTTGACTCCACCAAAAGTCAAGGCATTGACGAACTGTACAAATTCTCACGAATGTATCTACCAACTTTCCGATAAAAATCGCTATCTAAACCTCACCTATGACTCTGATCATACGACACAGGAGGCAGAATCCACAGAAAACCTTCGCCTCGCTAAAATTACCATCGACATGGGCCAATATACGGAGGATGGGTACAACCAGTTACAGATGATTTTAGGAAAAAGCTATCGTCTCACCCATGACTTTACGGA
>JAJDBR010000171.1 GCA_029261275.1 Nitrospirales bacterium | reverse complement strand
CCTACCGCGCCACGAGAATAGTCGCCGGTCACCATATTCACACCAAACCCAATGAGTTCAGTCACGAGAAGTCCACGTTTTGTTGATTTCAGAATGTCTTCCGGTGAAACCGTTCCAGGAGAGAGGAATAAGTTGGTTGTGCCCACGGTGGGATTCTCACCAACTGATCGGGAGGCATTGCCTGTGGAAGCCATCCCCAATTTTCGTCCCGAATAGGTATCTAACAAATAGCTCGTGAGCACTCCTTTATCTACGATGACATTTTTTCTGGTCGGCAACCCCTCTCCGTCAAATGGCCGTGAACCCAGGCCGTTGACCAGGCGGCCATCATCAACAACCGTGACTGATTCAGCCGCGATCTTTTTCCCCAATTGCCCCATCAGAAAAGATGCGCCCTTATACAGGGAATAGCCTGAGGCCGCCGACGCGATGTGTCCTAGCAGTCCTTTAGCGATTTCTGGATCAAAGATGACGGGAACTTCTTGAGTGGAAACGGATCGACTGCCCAATCGTCTCACCGTCCGGCGAGTCGCCTCCTGCCCAACCTGCTCGGGACTCTCTAATTCATGAAATTTACGTTTCGCCGAATACCAATAATCTCGCTGCATGCCGCCATTCTGGCTATCTAAGGCAATGGGCGAAACCGAAATGGAATAAGACGAGCTGGCGTAGGATCCGACGAACCCATGAGAATTCGCCAACAAAATTGATCCGTAACCGGCTGAACATTCAGCTCCTTCGGAATTCGTCACACGCGAGTCGGCATCAAATGCAGATTTCTCAGCACGTTTAGCCAGATCAATTTCTTCATCCACCGTCAATTGTCGGTCATCTTTCATATCCATGTCGGGAAAATCGACTGCGAGTTGATCCGAAGATGGCAGGCCTGAGGTTTCATCTTCAACCACTGCCTTGGCGAGACTACAGGTATCATTCACTAAACGATTCAATGAGGCTTCGGAAAAATCGGATGTCGAGGAACTGGCGGACCGTTTGCCAAAAAAAACGCGAATGCCTAACACTTTCTCACGTGCCTTCGAAAGTCGATCAACTTCTGACATTCGAACTTGCACCGACACTGAATCGCCTTCAGCAACAAGAAGGTCCGCTTCTGTCGCGCCCAAGGTCTTGGCGCGTTTCAAGACGGTGGCCGCTAACTCAGGGAAACGGTCACCATGCGTGGTGGGTAGATTCGTCATCGTACAAAGGGAAAGAATAAAACGGGAAGGGTTTCCATTAGGCCATGGCCGTTCCGCCGACCGTCATTTCATCGACTTTTATCGTAGGCAGTCCCACACCAACTGGAACCGATTGGCCATCCTTACCACAGGTACCGATTCCTTCATCGAGTTTCATGTCATATCCAACCATCGAAACTTTTTTGAGCACGTCCGGGCCATTCCCAATTAAGGTGGCTCCCTTGACAGGCTGGGTGATCTTTCCATCTTCAATGAGGTAGGCCTCGCTGGCTGAAAAGACAAATTTCCCACTCGTAATATCCACTTGCCCCCCACCAAACGACGCCGCATACAAACCTTTTTTGACTGAACGAATGATGTCGTCCGGTTCGGACTCACCCGCTAACATAAACGTATTCGTCATGCGCGGGAGAACGACACTTCGAAAATCTTCACGACGTCCATTACCGGTAAGAGGAATACCCATTAGCCGGGCATTGAGTCGATCGGTGATATATCCCCGCAACACCCCTTTTTCAATGAGCATGGTGCGGGAGGTTGGCGTCCCTTCATCATCAATATTCATGGAACCACGACGGAAAGGGAGCGTCCCATCATCGACGATCGTACAGAGTTCAGAACCCACTGACTTCCCAATGAGATCGCTAAAGGCAGATGTTTTCCGCCGATTAAAGTCTGCTTCCAACCCATGTCCAATCGCTTCATGCAGGAGAATCCCCGGCCAGCCTCCGCCTAATACGACTGGCATGGTGCCGGCTGGCGCATCAACCGCTTCTAAATTCACGATAGCTTGGCGGGCGGCTTCTCGGGCAAATTCTAGCGCTCGACCATTTTCCACAAAAAACGAAAATCCTACACGGCCCCCGCCCCCATAGCTTCCAACTTGGCGATTGGCTCCATCTTCAGCAATACAGGTGACTTGAAGGCGCGCAAGTGGTTGCACATCTCCAACCAATTGTCCTTCAGAATTCATCACCAAGAAGATTTTTTGTTCCGTATTAAATGACGCCATGACTTTGGCAATACGTGGGTCATATTTCCGAGCTTCGACATCAATCTGATTCAGAAGATCAACCCGGGCCTCAGTCGTGATATCTGTCAAGGGCTGCTGGAGAGGATACAAATTTTGTGCAGGACCTGTTCGATGCGTCACAGCGACAGGACTCTCACCCTTTGGCGACTCCGCGATATATCTGGCCGTTTCCGCGGCCTGCTCTAAGTCCCGAACGGAAAGATCATCCGAATAGGCAAACCCTGTTCGTTCACCCGCTACGGCCCGAATGCCGGCGCCTTGGGCCACACTTTTGACGGCCCGCTTGACCAAGCTTTCTTCCATTGAAACCGAGTCCGTAACGGAAGATTCCAGATACATATCGGCATAATCCACATCTCGTGCCTTGGCCTTATTTAAGGCCTGAAGAATGTCCTGTTCTTGGAGTGCAAAATCTGAGGGGCTAGGAGTCATACAATATCGTTCTGGAATTATCGGGCTAAGGTAACAAATGGACGAAGGGAGGCAGTATAGCCCATCTCCTGTGTGGGCGCAATTTCAGGATCGGCGACAAGGAGGCGAATCAAATTTGACAAGAATCTGTTTCATTATTAGACTAAATTTAGTTCACACTTTTCTTCTTTCTGTGAATGTTTTGTACTGGGGGCACGCACTGACCCCAGCTTATACTTCAACACTCAGCGTTATTCCATGGATGAATTGCAGGCAATAGAGGCCAGGCACGTTGCCGAAGAAGAATTACGGGACCAACTCGACATTAGGGCCCTTCCTCAACATATCGCCATTATTATGGATGGCAATGGACGATGGGCGGCCCAACGCGGCCTCCCGCGCATTGCCGGACACAAGGAAGGGCTTCGCGCCCTTGAAGATGTCCTGGACATCGGGCATGAACTGAAAATCCCCTATCTCACGATCTATGCCTTTTCCCAAGAAAATTGGAATCGCCCAGCGTCAGAAATTCGCTTACTCATGGCTTTATTGGAGCAGTACCTGACCAAAGAACGTCAACGTTTTCATGATCGTCATGTGCGTTTCCTTCCCATTGGACGCCTGGAACAGCTTCCGCCTGCTGTCCACTCCTTGGTATCGGAGGTGGCGGAAGAAACGAGCCATTATACGACTCGAACTCTGGCCGTGGCTCTGAGTTACGGGGGACGCGCCGAAATCATCGACGCTGTACAACAATTAGCACTTGAAGTTCAGATGGGCTCAATTTCTCCGAATCAAATTGATGAAGCCCGCTTTGAACAACATCTCACCACCTGGGGGCTCCCAGATCCCGATTTACTTATTCGCACGTCTGGAGAAACCCGCATTAGCAACTTTCTCCCTTGGCAGATTGCCTATACCGAGCTCTACTTCACTAGAACCCTTTGGCCGGACTTTCGCCGCTGTGAAACACTCCTGGCTCTCCTTGACTACCAAAAACGGGAACGCCGTTTTGGGCGGGTATCCCAAACCGTTTCTTCCTAGGCATAAACACAAGTTTCCTTCCATCCCCAATTATTGACCGCATCGGCTCACCTATCGGCCGCCTTTCAACTACCCACTATGGATCCTCGCAGGTTGTATTCCGCTTTAGTGTTTATTCCGTTATTATATGTGGGCATCCGATTCTCCCCTCCCTGGGTTTTTTCCCTACTCATTGGAACAATCGCGGTATTTGCACTCTGGGAATTTTTAACCCTGTACTTCTCGGACAGTAGTTCGGCACGGGGGAAGGTTCTCTCATGCTTAGCAGTAGCCATCCTTCTCATTGCCATGGGAGAAGGACTCCCACAAATAATACTCATGGGTCTGCTCGGAGTGGTCGCCATTATCATAGCAAGATTTTGTATTTCTCCGACTCACACGAAACAGCAACTTCCTGATTGGACTGTCTATATCTTTGGCGTGTTATATGTCGGACTGTTATTGGGTCATTATTCACTTTTACGAAATCTAGAACAGGGAGTGAGCCTGGTCTTTTTTGTCATCATCGTCACATGGTTATCTGATACCGGCGGATTTTTTGTCGGGAAACCCTTGGGCAAACACCCGCTCGCTCCAATACTCAGTCCAAAAAAAACCATCGAAGGATTACTCGGCGGGATTGTGTTTGCTGTGATCGGAGCGATCTTCAGCCAATTCACGTTTGTCCCCTTTTTCTCAGTAGGCCAATGCGCTATGCTTGGTGTGGGCTTAGCCCTCTTGGGAGCAATTGGGGATTTAGCCGAATCAGCGATCAAGCGTAGCGCGGACGTCAAGGATTCAGGCACAATCATACCCGGACATGGCGGCGTTCTTGATCGCGTGGATAGCCTGCTGTTCACGGGACCGGCGATGTATTACTATGTCATGTTGGCTGTTCCCTCTTAAAAGCAGGTCTAGACCAAAAAAAAGGATATCGATTTGGTGAAACGCATCGTCATATTGGGGTCAACTGGTTCGATAGGAGCCAGTACATTAGATGTCGTGGCAAAATTCCCTGATCGCTTTCAAATCGTTGGGTTGGCCGCTGGATCGAATGATCAGATATTGGAAGACCAAATTCGAACGTTTCAACCCAAAGTTGTGGCGCTTTCTTCTCCAACTGCTGCCAAGCGATTGCGAGGACGTGTCAATACCCTGCAGGTCGAAGTCTTAGAAGGAGAGTCAGGACTTTGTGAGGTTGCAAGGTTCCCAGAATGTGATTTGGTGATTTCGGCTATTGTTGGCGGTGCTGGCCTCAAACCTACCCTTTCGGCCATTCAAGCTGGCCGCCAGGTTGCGCTAGCGAACAAAGAACCGATGGTCATGGCCGGGCAACTCATGCAACAAGAAGCGCTGAAGCATGGGGTGACGATCTTCCCGATCGATAGTGAACATAGTGCGATCTTCCAATCCATGGAGGGTCATCGAAAGACTGATATTCGGCGGGTGGTCCTTACCGCTTCAGGCGGCCCTTTCTGGGACTGGGCGGCGACAGATCTTGAGCATGTTACTCCGGAACAAGCCCTCAAACATCCGAATTGGGAAATGGGAAACAAAATTACCATCGATTCTGCCTCTTTGATGAATAAAGGCCTTGAAGTCATTGAAGCCCGATGGCTATTTGATCTCCCGATCGAACAAATTGATGTCGTGATTCACCGAGAAAGTATCATTCATTCCCTGGTAGAATATTGTGATGGATCTGTGATCTCGCAATTAGGACATCCTGATATGCGTACACCGATTTCTTATGCCATGAATTACCCTGAACGTGTCCCCCTTCATCCCCCCGTATTGGATTTAGGGAAAATAGGAAAACTTACGTTTTTCCCTCCAGATACCGAAAAGTTCCCTTGTCTTCAATTGGCCTATAACGCCTTAGCCGGAGGAGCAGGACTCCCAGCCACACTCAATGCAGCCAATGAGGTAGCCGTTCATGCATTTCTCAAGAACCAGATCGCCTTTTTGGCTATTCCAAAAGTCATTCAAGAAACGATGACGGCCTACTCTCCAACTCCTTTATCAACCATTGATGACGTGCTGGAAGTGGACCAATGGGCTCGCCGAACCGCCGAAGAGATCATGAAAACCTGTGTAGCCCCGGTATAAACGCCAATTATATTTTCAATCCGATGATCATGATATGAGCAGCTTTTCCCTATTCTCTCCAGACGCTATTTTTATCTTTGGACAAAAACTCTGGTGGTTTTTGATCGTGCTAGGCGTGTTGGTCACGTTCCACGAGTATGGGCATTATCTTGCCGCGCGGTGGGTTGGCGTTAAAGTCCTTAAATTTTCCATTGGGTTCGGGCCCAAACTAGTTGGACGCCAAATTGGCGATACCGAATATGTTGTATCGGCAATTCCCCTCGGTGGATATGTGAAAATGTTCGGTGAAGAAGGCGGCGAAACGATTTCTGCCGAAGAACAAAAGGTTTCCTTCATCCATCAATCACTCCCACATAAAATGCTCATCGTAGCTGCAGGACCAGGATTTAACTTCATTCTCAGCTATTTAGTTTTTACCGGCATGTTAGCTATGGGGTCACCGCTCTTTGTCCCTAATATTGACAAGATGCTCCCTGTTGTCGAAGCCATAACGCCCGACTCCCCTGCTGCCCTCTCTGGTCTGGAACTTGGTGATCGCATTACCCGAGCCAATGAAGAGGATATTTCGACCTTGGGCGAACTATACCAAATTCTCAATTCAACCCATGGCCGCCCGGTTACACTCGACATCATGCGTGGGAACAGCTCTAAAACCTTCATTGTGACCCCGACCACTCGGGTCAACAAAGATGCGCCTAAAGATAATCCTATCTATTTACTCGGCATTGAGGATCATGCCCCAGTTGTCGGAAAGGTCATGCCTGATACTCCTGCCAAGATCTCTGGGCTCCAACCCGAAGACCGAATCACGCAAATTAATGAGACGCCCATTGTGACTTGGTCCCAAATGACAGAAATTGTTCGGAAAAGCGCTGGAATTCCCCTCGAAATGCAGGTCGAACGAAAAGGGGAACCTCTGACCGTTTCGATTACACCAGAAGCCCACACAGCCACCAGCCCTGATGGCGAGATGCTATCCATTGGCCGCATTGGGATTCAAATCTCTGGCCGAGGTACCATATTGCGAAGTTCCTCATGGTATCTCGCCCCATGGGATGGGTTAAAAGCCACCTGGGATTGGTGCGAACTCACCGTCATCGGCGTTGTGAAGCTGGTGACCGGAGAAATTTCTTCGAAAAATATTGGTGGCCCTCTCATGATTGCCAATGTTTCAGGGGAGCATGCCGAACAAGGCCTAGGTGCTATTATGTGGCTTATCGCCATCCTCAGCATTAATCTCGGCATTTTAAATTTATTACCCATTCCCGTTTTGGATGGCGGGCATCTTTTCTTTTTTGCCTGTGAAGCCATTTTAGGCCGCCCCTTACGCGAACGATCGAGGGAAATCGCCCAACAGGCAGGGATTCTCGTTTTATTCTGTCTAATGGGTTATGCCTTCTGGAATGACATCAACCGCCTACTCCAATAGATCTTTCCTCAATTTCATTCCCTCCTTCTGATATTATCGTTCATGATTCTAGTACTTGGATTTATCTTGCTTGGTTAAATAAGGATACCTATGCGACTTTCACAATCCTTCATCCCCACCATGCGACAAGATCCCGGCGAAGCTGAGGTCGTCAGCCATCGCTTAATGCTACGAGCCGGCATGATTCGAAAAGTGGCTGCTGGCATTTATTCGTATCTTCCACTAGGTCTGCGCGTCATTCGAAAAATTGAATCCATCGTTCGCGATGAAATGAATCGAGCCGGAGCCCAAGAACTGTTATTGCCGATCCTTTCACCCGCTGAACTGTGGCAAGAAACCGATCGCTGGGACTTTTATGGGAAGGAACTCGTTCGCTTACAAGACCGCCATGAGCGCGACTTTTGCCTAGGGCCCACACATGAAGAAGTGGTCACAGACTTATTCCGACGAGAAGTTCAGTCGTATCGCCAATTACCTCTGACCCTTTATCAAATCCAAACCAAATTTCGGGATGAAATTCGCCCGCGGTTTGGCCTCATGCGGGGAAGAGAATTCATCATGAAAGATGCGTATAGCTTTGACCAGAACGAAACCGACGCACAACGCAACTACCAACGTATGTATGATGCCTACTGTCGAATTTTTTCTCGAACGGGTTTGAACTTTCGTCCCGTCGAGGCTGACACCGGACTCATTGGTGGCATCTCCTCACATGAATTCATGGTATTGGCCAACACCGGGGAAGAATTGATTGTCTTTGACCCAGATAGCCAATATGCCGCCAATGTGGAACGAGCTGAAGTTGTCGCTCCGCCCGTAAAAGAACCAGGGGCACTCAGCCCATTAGAAAAAGTGTCCACACCAAATGCCAAATCCGTCGAAGACCTCTGCGCCTTGCTCAAAATCGAAGCCAGCCTCGTGGTTAAAACGCTGTTGTACCACACGGGCGACAATGAGATCACCGCCGTATTAATCCGTGGCGATCACCACGCAAACGAAATAAAAATTCAACGGTTCTTAGGTCTTCATGACCTCTCTTTGGCATCTCCCGAGCTTGTGGAAAAAGTGACTGCGGCTCCAGTTGGATTCGTGGGACCTGTGGGACTTTCCAATGTTCGAATATTAGCTGACAACGCAGTTAGTGCTCTCGCCAACTTTATCGTCGGAGGAAACGAAACGGACGTTCATTTGATCAACGTTAACCAGCCAAGAGACTTTGCCATCGATGATTGGGGAGACTTCCGACAGGCTCAAGCTGGAGACCCTTCACCGAAAAGTGGGGCTCCCCTACAAACCGCACGAGGCATAGAAGTCGGCCATGTCTTTATGTTGGGCACAAAATATAGTGAAAAAATGGGGGCCACGTACCTTGATTCGGAAGGTCAAAAACATCACGCTATCATGGGCTGTTACGGGATCGGCATTGGCCGAACGGCTGCCGCGGCCATTGAACAAAACCATGATGAAAAAGGAATCTGCTGGCCCATGCCCATTGCTCCCTTTCAGGTTCAAATTCTGCCCGTCACCAGCTCAGAGGCTGTCCGCCTTGCCTCTGAGCAGCTCTATGAGGAGCTCAATCAGCAACAAATTGAAGTCTTATTAGATGATCGGAACGAACGAGGCGGCGTCAAATTCAACGATGCGGATATAATCGGCACGCCCTTTCACATAATTATTGGTGATAAAGGTTTGGCCAATCAGGCACTCGAAATCAAAGATCGTAAAACGGGAGAAAAAGTCCTTCTTCCACCCAATCAGGTAGCTGACTGGATCAGGAAGGCAGTTACGCAACAGCTACATATGGAAAGTTAATAAGAGAAATCGATAAAAAAATTCGTCGGTAATATGCAGTCCTCTTTATCATTCTCAAATATTTGGCTGTAACCTAAAGTTCTGCCCCACCTCCTCTTTCATCCTTAGTTGGTGTATACTAGGGCCTAGGCGTACTTCCTCAATAATACGTGTTTTTGAAGAGACAACTCCTTATTTTCATTGACTATTCATTGAATCTGATGGTAGATTTCAAGGTTGGATTTCACAATTAAAGTATATTCCTTAATATAATCTACCCATGCTAAATCAAATGAATGTACGGGGTCTCCTCTTTGACCCATACAATAATGCTTACATTGTCATCCTTAGTGATGAACAGCATTCAGATATGCTTCCAATTTGGGTCGGGAAATCGGAAGCGAGCGCCATTAGCTTTGCCCTAGAGAAAATTGCTCCACCTAGGCCCATGACCCATGATCTCATGAAAACCCTGTTGGATAATATGGATGCTAAAGTTATTAGCACGGTCATCACTGATTTGAAGGAAAATACGTATTTTGCTAAAATTCATCTCTTGTTTGGGGATTCGGAGTTCACCGTTGATTCACGTCCCAGTGATGCCATTGCCGTTGCACTCCGCACGGAAGCTCCAATTTTTGCCTCAGGGGAGGTGCTACACAAACAGAATTCTGAGGAATTAGAACGCTGGCTCGAAAATCTCAAGCCAGAAGACTTTGGGAAATCTGATGCCTAACCAACGCTTCTCATTACGATTACATCTAAGATTAACAGACCAACGAGCATCCCAGTGATGGCGGAAACCAATACCCTCATTCCCTTAATAGTGCATGGAGTGTTAGTTGACCCTAACACCGACACTCAGATTGTCGTCCTCCGTGATGAACAAAATTCTGAGGTGCTACCCATCTGGGTGGGAACAGCCGAAGGAACCTCTATTAGGCTCGCACTGGAGAATGTGATTCCCCCAAGACCTATGAGCCATGATTTAATTTGTAGCTTTGCCTCGCATCTAGGGTTTTCACTGAACAAAGTGGTAATTACTGAAGTCAAAAATAATACCTATTTCTCGACCTTATTCTTAGGAAAAGATGGTATCGAGAAATCTGTGGACTCACGACCTAGTGATGCTATTGCCTTAGCCGTTCGCTGCCAATGTCCGATTTATGTCACCCCTGAAGTCCTCGAACGACGCGGTGGTGAAGATTTAGACACGTGGCTTTCCAAGCTTAATCAAAAAGGATCTGAGCAACCTGAAGCCTAATCTATTACCGCGATGAATTTATTGACCGTCGAAAGGAAATCTGATCCTCATGAAATCATTTCAAGCTAAACCTTTGGAGGTTGATCGAAAATGGTTTGTGGTTGACGCCAAAGGAAAAACAGTTGGCCGTCTTGCCACTCAAGTCGCCGCCATTCTCCGTGGCAAACATAAGCCAATCTTTACCCCGAATGTTGATACGGGAGATCACGTCGTCATTATCAACTCAAGCCACATTCAATTTACCCGTAATAAATTTAAGGACAAAATCTATTACCACCACACCGGCTACCCGGGTGGAATCAAATCCATTACGGCAGAACATCTTCATGCTAAAAAACCAACAGAAATATTATCCAAAGCCATTAAAGGGATGTTGCCTAAATGCACATTGGGGAAACAGATGGCCAGGAAGCTTCGAATTTATCGCGGAGCCGAACATTGCCACCAAGCGCAAAACCCAACCCCTTTGGTCCTATCATAAGATACGTCCCCTAATTCTTTAGCGTAAGAAGGAGAAACAGCGCCATTATGGTTGATACCATTCAATATGCAACTGGAAAAAAGAAATATGCCATTGCTCGGGCATGGATAGAACCCGGTCAAGGTACCATTCAGGTGAATTCCCGAACATTGGAGGATTACTTCCCAAGATTGACCCACCAAATTCAAGTTCAAACGCCCTTTGAGGTGACCAAAACGGAAGGGCAATTTAATGTCAAAGCCACCCTTTCTGGTGGTGGAATTTCAGGACAAGCCGGAGCTCTTCGTCATGCCATCGCCAAGGCCTTAGCCTTACATACTTCGGCACTACGGGACCCTCTCAAAAAGCAGGGGTTGCTTACACGTGACTCTCGTGTGAAGGAACGTAAAAAGTATGGTCAAAAAGGAGCCAGGGCTAAGTTCCAATACTCCAAACGGTAATTTCTGTAACGAAGAACAACGTTCATGAGAAAATTGTGAGGGGAGGTTCTAGGGAACCTCCCCTTTTTCTTTTCAGGGCACAGGCGAGCTCAAGCCCCATTCGAAAGTAATAAATTCACACACACACCATCTTTGGTTCTTAAAGAGCAAACCTGTATTACCAACATTCTGACTTTGTATAGTCCATTATTTTAGTGAGAGATTGATGATCGATCAGCTTCGTGTAGGAGTAATTGGCGCAAGTGGATATACCGGTGGAGAATTACTCCGATTACTCAGCCTCCATCCAAAAGTAAAAATCTGCCAAGTCGTGGCTTCAAGTAAATCCGAGGGCCTTTCTGTCTCCTCACTCCTTCCCAATCTGTCTAAAATAATTGATATTCAGTTAACACCCCTCAATGTCCCAACCATAGCCAAGGAAGTGGACCTGGTGTTCCTCTCACTGCCTCATACTCAATCACTTGAGCCGGTGGCTGAGTTTCTCTCCCACGAGAAACTGGTTATTGATTTAAGCGCCGATTACCGCCTCCAAGATCCACAAGTCTATGAGCAATGGTATCAAACGACTCACCCTCACCCTGACGTTTTAAAAAAAGCTGTCTACGGGTTAGCAGAATTACATCGCTCGGCCATTCGTAAGAGCCAGTTGGTTGCAGTTCCCGGCTGCTACCCTACGGTCGCCATTTTGCAGTTAGCCCCATTTATTGCCCAAAACCTTATCGATCCTAGCTCAATCATCATTGATGCAAAGTCAGGGGTGTCGGGGGCTGGACGCTCACCTGCCATCGGATTCCATTTTCCAGAGGCCCATGAAGCAGTTCATGCCTATAAAATAGGGGCGCATCGGCACCTGCCAGAGATCGAACAAGGGCTCAACCATCTCATCTCCGCTTCTGCTAAGAAAACGTTCGCCCCCCTATCGCTAATGTTTTCTCCACACCTCATCCCGATTAATAGAGGGATTCTGAGTACGGCCTATGCCAAACTCCAATCTGATTCCGGACCTGCTGACATTGAAAATGTCTACCATCGCTTCTATCAAGATGAGCCCTTTATTCGAATCTTTCCTCAGGCTGAATTAGTCAATCCTCGAAACCTGCGAGGGGCAAATTTCTGCGACTTGAGCTGTACCTATGACTCTCGAACGGGGCATATCGTGAGTAATGGCGCCATCGACAATCTGGTAAAAGGAGCCTCGGGGCAAGCCATTCAATGCATGAATCTGATGGTTGATTTTCCGGAAACCTTAGGATTAACCGGTCCAGGCCTCTTTCCCTAAAATCTTTATTCTTGACCTATTTCAAAGATCACAAAGCCCCTCTATGTCTCAAAAATTAAAAGGTGGCATCACAGCACCCAAGGGATTTGTAGCAGCAGGAATCCCCTCAGGCATCAAACAGGCAGGACAGCTAGATTTGGCTTTGGTGATTTCTGAACATCCTGGGCCTATCGCCGGGGTCTTCACAAAAAATACCATCCCAGCCGCCTCAATTATTCTTGACCGCCAGCATCTGAAAAATAAAATTGGTCAAGCCATTATTATTAATAGTGGGAATGCCAATGCATTTACTGGGTCCGAGGGGAAAAAGCATGCCCACGAAACAGTCCACCTGGTTGCGGCCCAGTTAGGGATTCCGAAACCATATGTTTTTGTCAGCTCTACAGGAGTTATCGGAGTCCCCCTCCCAATACCAGCCATACGCAAAGGCATTCCCCTTCTCGCCTCTCAACTAAGAAAAGCAGGACACCAACAGGCTGCTCTCGCCATCATGACCACAGATACCCGACCGAAAACTATTGCCTTACAACAACGTATTGGAGGGAAAGTGGTCACCATTGGGGGAATGGCTAAGGGAGCAGGAATGATTCACCCGAATATGGCAACGATGTTGGCCTATCTCACCACCGACGCGGTCATTGAACAAAAAACATTGCAAAAAACGTTACACACGGCTGTCGATCAAACATTTAATTGCATTTCTATTGATGGGGATTCCAGTACCAACGACACCGTCCTCGTCTTGGCAAATGGAAAAGCAGGGAATAGCCCTATTGGCTCAACAGGATCAACTCAGGCACAATTTCAGACCCTTTTGACTGAAGCCTGTCACTCCCTGGCCATGGATATTTGCCGTGATGGAGAAGGAGTCACAAAAGTAGTCGAATTTCGAGTTAATGGGGCACGAAGCCATAAAGCAGCTAAAAGTATTGCGCAAACGCTAGCGACCTCTCTCCTAGTGAAAACGGCCATTTTTGGAGAAGATCCAAATTGGGGTCGCATCATTGCCGCATTAGGGCGATCTGGCTATCCTCTTCACCCTGATCGCATCGTGATCGCCTTTAATCAGCTCACTATTGTGAAAAATGGGAAAGGATTAGGTCCGCGCATTGAGCAACAAGTTCAAACAATCATGCAACGCCCATCGTTCACGATTTCAATCTCATTGGGCATTGGGAAAGGAGCAGCAACTCAATGGACGACAGATTTGACCTACGATTACATCAAAATAAACGCCTCATACCGTTCCTAACGGTATCTCCTAACACACAATGGTGTCAGGACCCTTAAAATACCATTTCCACTCAACTGACGGCCCCATCTACCTCCACAGGTCAAAGAAGAAGACTTCCTCTCACATTGGTGACAATTTATCCTAAAGACGAATTCTCACCTACCATGCACATAACAAATGAAATTTCTCAACAGCTAGGCCTTCAGACTCCGCCAAATCTAAGTCTTCCAGGTCAGACCCTCAATCAAAATATTTTTCTATTGGTGGAGGCCCGCCACCTTTCAAGGAACAATGATTTATTTTTTGATTTTATGGCGAGATATTAGGTCGTGGAGAGTGGGACGGCTGACACTTAAAACCATGGCGGCTTTGGTAATATTCCCGCCTGTTTTGGCGAGCATTTGTTCAATGACACGTTTCTCCACGGCATCTCGAGCCTCTTTTAACGTCGGTCCAGCTTGAACATCTTTAGGCTCATCTAGATCTAAATCTCCTGGTACAATCCGAGGACTATCCGACAAGGTCACGGCCCGACGGATTCGATTTTCTAACTCTCGAACATTTCCAGGCCAATGATATTGCTCAAGAGCCAATACGGCTTCGCGAGAAAATCCAGCCGTTTTCTTTTTGGCTTCTTCGCTAAAACGCTGAAGTAAGATCTTGGCCAACATTGAAATATCTGCTCCCCGTTCCCGCAAAGGTGGAACGGGAATCGTCACCGTATTCAATCGATAATAGAGATCATCCCGGAAACGCCCCTCTTTCATGGCCCGCTGCAAATCACTATTAGTGGCCGCCAATACCCGCGTATCAACAGGAATTTCTACGCGGCCACCCACACGTTCAATGGTCCGCTGTTGTAGGACCCGAAGCAATTTGACCTGCAAGGCCGGAGAAATTTCCCCAATTTCATCAAGAAAGAGTGTTCCGCCTTCTGCCGACTCAATTCTTCCAGGTCGTTGCATATGAGCACCAGTAAACGCCCCCTTTTCATGACCGAATAATTCGCTTTCCAAAAGCGTCTCGGGAATCGCTCCACAATTAATCGCGATAAAGGGACCATCCTTTCTTTGGCTTTGCTGATGAATCGCCCTTGCCACAAGTTCCTTTCCCGTCCCACTCTCGCCAACCACCAAGACAGAAATACTTGACCCAGCTACCCGACGAATCGTATCAAACACTTTCGCCATGACCGGACTGGTTCCAATTATATCCGGCAACCCACGTTTTTCCGCACGCTCCAATAATTTTTGGTTTTCTTTTTCAAGGCCAGCCAAATACCCCGCCCGCTGAAGTACGGTCTTCAATACGTCCAAATCTACGGGCTTGTCCATAAAATCATAGGCCCCTAGCTGAACAGCCTTTAAGGCATTCGCGCGATCTTGATTTCCCGTGATGACGACAACCTTCACCAGGGGATTCACCTCGACTAACTGCTCTAAGGCACTCAAGCCTTCTGAAGCCCCATCCGCATCCGGAGGCAATCCCAGATCCAAGGCTACCAAGATCATCTTCTCGCGATGAAGAATTTCTATCGCCTGCTCTCGATTACCCGCCTCAAATATTGTGTAAAGAGACTTCAACCCCCATTTCATTTGCTCTCGAATTTCCTGACTATCATCGACAAGTAAAAGTGCCGGAAGTGTCAAAGAATCTTGTGTCGTATTTGGTTTTGGCATGTGGCTCAAAAAATGATTATTAAAAACTCACAACCCAACAAACGAGTATTTTTTCTGACCACCCTACGTATCGGCAGTTTTAGGGAGAAAGGTAAGGATAACCTTTGTTCCATGCCCTTCTTGGCTTTCAATGCGAATCTGCCCATGATTATCTTCCACCATCTGCTTGCATTGATACAGACCAACCCCCAGGCCATTTTCTTTTGAACTGGTAAAGGGTTGAAACAAATTTTCCAAGCGAGCTGCAGGAATTCCAGGTCCGGCATCTTCAATTTCAATCCAAACACAGTGTCCATCATAGCTCGTGGTGATATCGATGGCCCCTTGGCCATTCATGGCCTGTTGTGCATTGAGAACCACATTCAGCAACACTTGTTTTATGGATTCAATTTTTAATTGAAGGCTCGGAATGGCTTCTCCAGCATGAAGGATTGTTCGACATCCATCCTTCTTTATCGCTTCCAGTGTTTCCACAATCAAATCATTTAAATCTATGGTTTGAACATTTCTCCCCCTATCCGTCTCGATATCTCTGGATTCATCAGCTAACTTGGCCATAAGATCCATGATACCTTGAGACGTATGGCGAACGGTTCGCATCGCCGACGCCTGAAACTCCGGATCATGACCGTATTGTTCTGCATTCTGAGCCACCATTGATAAACTCGATGCCAAGTTTTTTAAATCGTGGAGATAAAAACCTGAAAACTTATGGACTGCTTCCCATTTTGCCCTCACACTCCATTCTTCAACTAATTGAAACTGTAGGATTAACATGGTGACATGATGAGCAATAACGCGCAGCAGATCAAAATCATCAAGATCATACGATTGTTCATCGATTCCATTGCTTAGCGTGCAAAATCCAAGGAGACCATCTTGAGTGGTGATCAGAGGTACACAAATAGCCGCCTGGGTGTTTTGAGCAAGCTCTCGAAGGCCATCGTCTTCAGGACCTTCCTCATCAATTTTGAAGGGACCTTTGTTGGCAAGAATTCTTTGAACCAAAGAATGTGTTCCGACAATCGGTGGAGACGGATCTTCAGAATCGACGGTTCGAATCTGATGGAATCGCCCATCAGCATTAAACCTTTTCCAAATGGTAATTCGAGGAACATCAAAGGTCCGGCTAAGCCACTTCAAATATTGATCATAGATTTCCTGCGTATCATGACAGGCCGAAAAAACTTCAGTAATTTCCAACCATTTTTCGCGATAATCATACTTTGTGGGACAATACGGAATCGTCAGCCCATCCCACCCAGTGCCACTTGACTCGGTATTCACCTACCAATCCTCATTCACAAGTCTTCCCCCAGCACAAAATCTAGATCTCTTGAGCCCACTTCGATTTTAGGCTGTATTCACAAACATCTTTTCTGCGCAAAAATACTAAGAATGAAAAAGATCTGATTACTACTCTGATCCGCCAGCAAGGCCAAGGTAAAGCATACTCAGGGTCTTTAAAACCGCTAGAAAAATTTCCCATTAACATATCAATAATTACTCAAATTCTTGAAAAATAGGAACAGATTGCCGTTTATTCCATCAATATGTGATGAAAGCGGACTAATTGCTACTTGTATTCGGAAAATTGTCTGGAGAACTAAAGGAAAATGGTCCAACTCTCCCTAACCAATCTCGCTCGAATCAACAACCTGGCTTCAAAAAGAAAAAATCAAAGGCTGGAAGCTGTAAATTCTAGGATCTTTGAGCGTCGGGACTAAAGGAGCAATAGTCAAGGTAGCCGCATCTTCCACATGGAATCAGGGATTAGGCAGTATTCCTCAAAAGATATTTTTCGATTGGCATAGTTTAATTTTTTAACAGTATGGATATTCTTGTTTGGCCCCTAGTCAGAACGGGGAGCACGCGGAGAAATTTCAGGTGATTTATCAGAAGGATGGAGACCATATTTTTTCAATAGCTTGTAAAAATCTGCTCGATATCGGCCGGCGATCTGTGACGCCCGTGAGATATTGCCTTGCGTCGTTTGCAATAAGTCTTTGAGGTAGTCCCGCTCAAAGGCCTCTTTGGCTTCTGTTAGCGGTTGCAAACTCCCAGGTTGGGTGGTTTCTTGAGAGACTAGAGGCAGGAACTCAGTGGTGATGGTCTCTTGAGGCGACATCACCACTGACCGTTCAATCATATTTTCCAATTCTCGAACATTTCCCGGCCATGCATGCGTCATCAAACGTTGCAGGGCATCCGGTGCAAATCCTTTGACGACCTTGTGATGATGTTCCGCATGACGTGTGAGGAAAAATTGGGCCAAAGAGGGAATGTCCTCCCGCCGTTCCCGCAAGGGAGGAAGATGAAGCGGCACGACCTGAATACGATAATAGAGATCTTCACGAAATCGCTTCTCCCGGACCGCTAACTCTAGATCTTTATTCGTCGCGGCTAAAATTCTCACATCAACCTTGATAGGGATCTGCCCGCCAACAGGTAAAATTTCCCGATTTTGGATAGTGCGGAGAAGTTTACCCTGGAGCGCCAGTGGCATTTCTCCAATTTCATCTAAAAATAAGGTGCCTTTATCGGCACTATGGATTAATCCACGTTTATTCTGATGAGCCCCTGTAAACGAGCCTTTGAGGTGCCCAAAGAGCTCGCTTTCAAAGAGGGTTTCTGGAATCGCAGCACAATTCACCGCCATAAACGGCTTGGAAGCTCGTGGGCTATTACAGTGAATCACGCGAGCAATGACTTCTTTCCCGGTGCCGGTTTCTCCTGAAATACACACCGTTGTATCGGTCTTCGCCACACGAGCGACTTGCTGAAGTACAGCATGCATCTGCGGACTGCGGGCGACAACGTTGTCTAACCCGTATAACTCATTTACCAACAGTTGCAGCCGATGAATTTCCTCACTCATCCGCTTGGTGGTCAGGGCCTTATCTATACTCTCCTGCAATTCTTTATCATCGAATGGTTTGGTTAAATAGCCATACGCCCCTTTTTTCATCGCTTGTACGGCATTTGGGATGCACCCATGTGCGGTCAAAATCAGCACAGGAAGATTAGTTTGATATTGATGCAATTCTTCCATCAGATCCAAACCATCGGCGTCAGGTAACCGAAGATCCAAGATCGCAAAGTCATACGGGTCTTCCTGAGCACAATGCAGCGCATCTTCACCCGATCCACAGGCAGTGACCACAAATCCCATGGAATTCAGCCGCATCTTGAGTAAGGTCAATAAACTTGGATCGTCATCCACAACAAGAATTCGTTCGTCAGACATAATAGCTCCTGTCATTTCTCAGGAAAATAATTTCGCCTGTTTTGCCAAGATAATAGTCATGAGGTTCACAATGCTTTCTCGATGGTGTCAGTTCATTTTTCTGACCTCTTCAGACCTCATTCCAAATTTTTCAATTCTTACGGTAACGGCTTGCTCTCTTCAGGACTAGTCTCACTCTTCTTGAGCGGAGGTTCCATGTCTGAGCTTGGCGTCATTTTGTCGGAAGGGCGTGTGGGGGGGGCTTTTTCTCGAATTTCCTGATCAATTCGCCGCAATGCTTCTAATTGATTGGTTAACTCTACGACTTTTTGCTCACTGGCTTTGAGAGCATGTTGAACCTCCTGGCGAGTCGTTTGGTCAATTTTGGCCTGTTCAAGTTGTTTGGCCAAGTTGGCCAACACTTGTTTCTGCTTTTTGACCAGTTCATCCTTGGCCACTAATTCATTTTTCAGGCTGTCTACCGGGGAATTCTCTAGCTTTCCACTCAATTCATGAATCGACAATTCTTTGTCAACGATTTCGCGGGTCAATCGTTTAATCAGTTCATTCGAGGTCAGGCCTGCATTGTTCGGGGTATTCAACACATCCAAAAACCATAACCAAAATCGGCTTTCACTCGCTAAGAGACTTGAGGGTCGAGAGATCACGACCTTTCGAAAATGCAACGCCGCCAATTCACGGTTTTCATACAGCGCCGACAGACCACGAAGAAAGTGGGCTTCCCTGCAAACATCTTCATCTTTACATAGCCCCAATCGTTTTTCCTGATCTTCAGCTATGGCCTTAAAATAAGAGACATCTTCCCGCTCCGGCTCTAAAACGAGAGCGAGATTGCTAGCCGTCACGGTGTGAAGTGCAACGGGCTGTTCGGTATTCCAAGTCGATGCTGTGCATGCACTCAACAAGAGTAGGCCAAGCATGATTGGAATGGCTGGCACTGTTCCCTTCTGACAAATCGCCATAAACGTTCAGACTTAGTGAAGCACCTTCACAGATTTTTGAGGCGAAACCGTAAAATGCAACGCCGTGCCTTTTCCCAAGGTACTTTCTGCCCAAATAGCGCCACCATGATCGTCAACGACGCGCTTGGCTAATGCTAACCCGATGCCACTTCCGACATACACACGACCTTCTTGGGTTTTCCCCTGGTAGAATCGTTCAAAAATATGGGGTAAATCGTCTTCGGGTATCCCTGGCCCGGTATCTTCAATCTTAAAATGGATGCCCATATTGGTTCCATCGGGCTTCGATTGAATCAAAATTGTCGCACCCTTCGGACTAAATTTAATGGCATTCGCCAAAAGATTTTCGAAGACTTGCTCCATCCTCTGACTATCCACTTCCTGTAATTTATTTTTTCCAGGATGTAAGTCGATGTCCATATGAATATTTTTTCGATCGGCTAAAAATTTAACTTTCTCCGTTGATCGAATCGCCAACCGATTCAAATCAGTGGGATGTAAATTATAGGACACCATATCCGCTTCCATCCTTGAGAGATCCAACAGATTTCCGATCAACTGATTCAATCGTTGGCTACTATCCGAAATAATGGAAAGCGTTTCGCGTTGATCGTTGGTCAATTCCCCGGGAATCCCATCAAGCAGCAATTGAGAACCTTCTCGAATCGAGGTCAGTGGTGTCCGCAATTCATGAGAAATATTCGCCAAAAATTCCGATTTCATTTCATCTAATTTCTGAAGCTTTTCCCCCATCCAATTGACTTGATCCACGAGGTCTCGCAATTCCTGAGGTACCGCCTGAGGAATCGTCCCTCCAAAATGGCCCTGCCCAATACGGCGAATCTGAGCCTTCACGCGCCGCAGGGGACGGAGAATACTATAGCTGGCAATACCGGCCAAGCCAAGGCCTAAGACTAGAGCCATCATCAGTAGTTGTTGGGTCAGAGCTTGAGCCTGAACGGAACGAAGATGGGAATCTCGAAGAATGGCCCCAACACTGGCTTCTTGGGATGTGATGTAGGCATTTATGGCTTGGGTCATGGCCTCGATAAGCATATCGCGGTTGCGTTCGTAATTGGCAATAGCAAGCGGTGAACGATCGGCTTGCTCTACACCAACATTCAAAAACAGCGTATGAAATTCATCATGATTCGACTTCACCTTTTGGAGAGATTTCCGTGTCGTTTCCTGTTGTTCTTGATCTTCAAGCGCGGTTAGCGTCTTTCGGAAATTTTCGGCTTCCTGCAAGAAGTCTTTCAGAAGCGTGGTGTCTCGAAGCACCAAATACTGTTTGTCACTTTTTAATTGGGCATAGAGACTGGAAATTAACTGTTTCGCGGTTTCAACTGCTGGGAAATGATGAGTGGCCAGCTCAGCACCGAGGTCTGTTATGGCCCGAAATTGATTCAGGATATACAAGTTGACTCCTATCACCAGGGCAAGAATCGTCACATACCCCAAAGCCAACCGCCAAAAAATTGAGAGTCGAGAAAGCATGGTTAAAAATTAAGAAAAAAACGGACATTCAGCTCTCTTGGGCAATCACGTTCTCGCTCAAGAATTTGAAAGATCATCGTCACCCCTCGTCAATCTGGGTAATAGGGATACACGTATCCAATATGAACATCGAAGATCGGCTAAAAGCAATTCTCTGGTTTATCGTTCCTTAAGATCCGG
Source organism: Nitrospirales bacterium (assembly GCA_029261275.1). Classification (GTDB taxonomy): domain Bacteria; phylum Nitrospirota; class Nitrospiria; order Nitrospirales; family UBA8639; genus Nitrospira_E. The sequence goes on along the minus strand of JAJDBR010000171.1, from coordinate 23,293 downwards.
TTGCTTCCAGAAAAATCAGAAAATGATACAGACCATATTTGGCCATATTCATTAAATATTCATTCCCATTCATTAGGGTTTTGAATTTTCTCTGCGGTGGACGTTCGTTGAGTGCTTCATCATACAATGCCTCACACCGCAATGACAGGATGGATAACTCCAACGAGGAGCAGCCCAATCAATCACCCCCTTCTCCACCGAGGATCTCTCAATTCCCCCTCCCCACTATGTTCCCCGGTATTTAATCTACCACTTCTGACTAGGCAGGTATTATTCTACACACCTTCATCGACAGAATGCTCGCCTAGCAGTCGAGAGCAGCTGAGGTCAGGATTGTCGAGAAAGTAATTTTGAATTCGAATACCTATGGCCCACATAATTTGGGACACCTTGAGACCAAGCATCAGTGAGAATCATTCTTATGGGACATGAATTTTGAAGCATTTCTGAAGCCTTTTGCACCACATCTTTAGGCGTGGTCCCTGAGCGAACCACCATTAACACAATGTCCGCCAGCCGACTCAAAACGTTAATATCTGCAAGAGGGAGAATGGGGGGACCATCCAACATGATAAACCGATATCGCGATCGGACCGACTCGATCAGCACAGAAAGATATTGCAATTTTGCTAAGGAGACAGGGTTGGTCTCTACATCTCCTACTGACATACACCATAATGGCACATCTGAATATTGCTGAAAACAGGATTCTAAAGAATCCTGGCCAGCCAGATAATCTGCAACACCTGGATAAGGATGCACATCAAAAACATTATGTACGTTAGGACGTTTATAATCACAATCAATCACGAGAGTTGGTTCATCAAGGTCCCGAGCCAATGTATAGGCCAGATTCGCTACCGTTGACGTTTTGCCTTCTCCCTTCATCGCACTCGACACTAAAACAACATTTCCCATGGGACGATCACCCAAAAGGTCCAACCGCGTGGCGGCAACACGAAATTGCTCGGCGACCACGGATTGAGGGCGCCACCTTGAAACTAAATTTAATTGCGCGGAAAATTGCAGATGAGTGGAGGTCCTGCCCTGGGATACAGATTTTCTTCTTCCCATTCCTGCCGCATCGACGTAATCACTCATAACGGTTCCATCAGCGCTTCCACTCTTCTTCATGGGCGATTCCACCACGGGTGATAACATGTTCACGGGCTTGCCATATGCCAATTGAAATCTGGGAATCGTCGCGAGCAAAGGAAATCCTAGCGACAACTCCACATCAGCAGAACGCCGAAAGGTGGGGAAAAAGACATCTAACAACATCGCCAGACCTAATCCCAATCCCACACCACCTGCAAGTCCTCCAAGAACAAGGAATATCCGAGGCCTGCCCTCCGGTGTGCTAGGGAAATTGGCTGCATCGAAAATGTGGATCTCCTCAATTTTTTGACGCATTTTAAGAGTATCCGACATTCGGCCATTGATCTGTTTCTGCTGAAGATGTTGATAATTCTCTTTCATACGATCATAAGCCCGCTCAAGGACTAACAGCTCCTGCTCACGCTCTGGGGTCCGCTGAATTCGTCCCTCCAAAGCGGCCATGGCAACAGACGTTTTTTTAAGTTGCGATCTCAAGCTGGCTATTTGAGTTGTTACCTCTTCCCGTTCATTTCGTATTTCTCCTAAATACGGGTCAGAATCCCCTTGTTCAGACTCATGGCTTGAGCTCTCATGCCGAGCCACCACAGCTTCAAGTTTTTCAATTTGACGTGTCAAGAAATCAATTCCAGGATTGTCTACGCTTGATTCACGAATCATTTGCTCTAACGTTTTTTTGAGTTGGGCTAATTGTCTGACGGAAAATTCGCCTTCATTCCCATTCGCCTGCTCTTGAAGGAGAGACGACTGAGACTCATGATTAATGATCGACTTCCGCACCAGTACCAGGCGGGACTGTAACCTTTGGAGTGATTCCTGAATCCGCATTTTCTCTAACTGCAAACGATCAAGAGCGCGAAGGTTTGTCTCTAATTGCCCTGGTAATTCTCGCAAAAACCTCCGCGCATATTCGTTCAATACGCTCTCGTTATCTGTCATGGAGTTTTTAGCGATCACCAGCTCCTGCTGCAGAACCTCGTTGGCTCGGTCAATGATCGGCTCCTGCATTTTTCTATATTCATGAATGTATTGTGACGCCAATTTTGTGGTGACCTTCATAGCCGTCATTGGATTATGGTGGGCAAAGGAAATGAGCAGCGCTTCCAATTCCCGACCATCGCTTTTCATTTCAATTTTGATATTTTCTCGAAGACCCCCGATCACCGCTTCATATCCTTGAGCATTAACTATATCTGGTGACAAATTAAATTCATCCACAACGTTGCGAAGATGAGTCCGACTTAAGATACGTTGAGAAATCCTCGACACCCGCTCGGCCACATCCCCATCTTCTCCTGATAGGCCATATCCTTCATGTCTTCTTTCTTGTTCTACGACAAGTATCGCACTGGAACGGAATACATCCTTGTTAATCCAGGCCAGCCCTCCTCCAACGATCACACCCAATAGAACCAAGGTACCAATGAGCCATTTCCGCCTAACCGTTAGGTCAAGAAAATTTTTGAGAGCGGCCTGCATACGGCCTGATCGAGCTTTCTCTTTCTGAGCCGAACTGATGGGAAATGTGGGATCGGACATTTGCCGGGAAGCGCCCCTTTGCTTGAATGGGTTATAGGACCGGTAATTCAGATCCAATAGAACTGATGTAGGGGGAGAAATACCTATGGAACAACAATAATGGTATCTAAAAACTGCGAAAACAAATAAGAGGGGGGGAGTTGCCAGAACGAAGATTATCGAAATCGATTCGTACCCAAGGTCCTTTCATGGCGACCCAAGGACAACAAGGTAACCATTTTCCTAAAACAATAAAAATTTTCCCGGCTACGTTCCTCAATTTGGAAATAGCTGCATTCTTCAACCAATCCTATTTTGAGCCAAACCGGAATCTTCCTAAAATGAGGCTTCTCTAAGCATTCATAAACATTCAGTTTGAAAATGGAAAGGGGCGCTCCCGAAACAAATGGGTCGTGCAGTCCGTTGCGGAGGAAACCCTTCACGAGGAAAAGAAGATTATAGCGCAAATCCCTTGCCAAATAATACAACCTAATGGTTTAAATAAATATGAGGAGCAGTTTGTAGATTGCAGCTCCTGATGAAGGATGGGTGCAACGAGATGTACATTCATCTCCCTGCCGATGAGAAAATCCCTATAAAATCAATTTTTTTGCTTTGGGAGTACAGCGTATTGCCTCATTTTTGACATCAAAAACAATTTTTGCGGCAGAACCCCTTTTCCCATGCCTCATCTCTTTTTTTTCCGATTGAAACTGCCACACATTATCCTGGATCAGGTATCCGCTCATCCTGAAAAACGCAGTGTTAACCCTGGATGGTGCACTCTTACACAATCTAGTGGATATAGAGATTAGGAGACCTAGGACTTCGAAGGAGGGGTTTCATTTGAGGCCAGCTTCCCCCATTTCAATAACTGAATGGTTGACCCTAGGGCCATCTTGACATGGTCAGCAGAAACCGCATGGGATAGAATATCATTGATACGTTCATCATGAAGGTAGGTCCTCCCTGTTCAGGAGAGTACAAATATTGAGCATTCGTCTCTATATTATTGGACTGGCTTTGGGTCTTTTACTCTGTCCAAGTGCGCCGCTCCAAGCACAATCGAGTGGACCGTCTTTTCAAGACACTATTGGTTTCCTCTCCTCATATTTGGATGAGAATACTTGTTCGATGGCCGCCTTTTCGGTAGGGACGAGAGTCAAATACAGGTGTCGTGGTCCGGGAGGTGGGGCAGAAACCTTTGACTTTAAAGATTTAAGCTCATCGTATACGGTTACGGTTTACGATATATTTCAAAGGATTGTTATCGGATGTAAGGTTGCCAACTGCGTCAAAAAAAGCAACACGTCAAGAAATTCTGTAATTTTTGATATACGCCACGATAAAGGTCTGGCGACAACAAAAGCCCTCGACCACATTTTCCAAAATATTGTGCAGACAGCCAAAGATCCTTTCTCATGAGCAAGACGGGTGGTTGAGCCCGATTCGCAAGGTGGTCCCCAAAAAGCACTAAGACTCTAAGGCTTCACCTGGCCCCAAATCCCAAAGAAAATGGGAGATTTTGAATCAAGCACTAGGCATTCGCCTCAGGCATCTTGTTCGCAGACGGCTTGCCCGAATCCAAGAACTGAATTGTTCTGCCTAAGAGTCTCATGGCATGGTCGGCACTGAGGCCATGTTGTGAAGGACCACCGCCATGTTCTTCAATGCCGGAGTTGAAGGTGATAAGATTTGTAATACTTCAACCCACTCCTGCCGTTTTTGAAATGAGATTCGATCATGGATCCTCCGATTCCTCCAAGTTTTTGAGACATAACAGTTCCCCTTTCCCCTACCCTCTCTTTTTCTTTCATTAAATCAGCCTATTCGTAGCAGAGCGGTGAAGCGCTCAGATGAAAGTCTGACATGGCATTAAGGTTGCTCTATTAAAAACGAGAAGGAAGTCATCTGAGATCACATAATTTTTAGAGTTCATCCTAGAGTAGAAGGAGGTGGACAATGCAACAAGATTATCGACCGTTAACGTATGATGAAAAAAAAGCGGCAGAAGCCGCGTTCAAGGGATCGCCCTTTGACCCTCAGTGGTCGGAAGCTGCAAGAACCGTCTATTTTGGTCTTTCTAGGGCGATAGCGAACAACCGCCATGAAGTCGTTCCGGAAATGCATCCTTACCAACTGACGATGCAGGCAAGACTAGCCGTACCTGAACCCTTTCAACGGTCCCGGGGCCCATTTACACTTACCCTGGGTTAGGCTTTGGCAGCATCTCATTTTAGAAATACCCGGTATGATGCTCCAAGAGTCATTCCTGCATGTGCCTCGCCGATTATCATCAATTTGATTCGTCAGGGGACAGTTGTTCGGCTTCTCTTGTGGCTTGCTCCCAGTGCGGCGTAAATTGCCAAACACATCAATGCCCACCGCTGTGATGTGTTGGATCATGACTCAAGTCATGTACTCAGATCCTCCAAATGCCGAGATCATCTGGCCCACATCACCCGATCCTCCTGGATATCTTGGACCTCCATCCCCCAACACCTCTTCACCTTCTTGATGCACAATAATTTGTAATCCTTCAAATTGATCCCGCTATTTTGAAATGAGAGACGATCGTGTATCCGTTCCGATACTTTCCGGTTCATGAGTAGGGACGCACATCGTTTCCCCCAATCCTCTGTTTCTTTTAATCAATCAAGCAGTTGGCAGAATCGTGATGGGTGAGGCTCGGGCGAGAACTGAACTGGCATTAAGGTTGCTTTATCAAGAAGCAAGAGCAGAACAAGGAGGACTTCATCATGGATTGGATACTACTCAGCATCTTAACTTTGACAGCGTTTGGGGTAGTCTTCTCGCTGCATCTTATTTGGAGCGAGGAACACTGAACACCAACTCCCATCGTAAAGAAAGGACCAGAATCAATGCTTGCCGACACGCGCGCCTGGTCTCTCATCGAAACCGGAGGGGTTTGGGGGACACTTTCCCCGACGTTTTTTTATCGTTTCAATGGCCCAGGAGATGTGTATTGTCTGGGATGTGGCCATAACATTCTATGGGTGTGTCGCACCAAAGCCGGAGTGCGATGCTTGGACTGTGGGCAAGCTTTAGACATTGTGCTTCAATCGTTCAGTCATGAAGACCGATAAATGAACGCAGCCTGTCCCCGTGATGGAATCAGGAACCTTGGTCACCTGATTTTCAGGGCCCCGTTAAGCTTAGGAAGCGCTAGACATTCAATTTTCCACCGAGAGCCAGCGTTATGAATACCAGGGTAAGGGTGAGAAATGTCAGATTTCTCTCTCATTAGGAAACAAGTCCAAACTCAATCCCCATTTTGGGAGACACCTAGAGTCGGTTCCCATTTGGGCTGCTTCACGCAACCCTCCGCGAGTAACATCGTTCCCCCTAGACAAATCATCAAGGTGAAAGCGAGGTAAGAGAGTCTGGTGGGTATGGGGAAGAACATAGGAAAAATAGACATGACGACATCCTCCTTCCTAGTGGGTCAATGAAATGTATTATTATCCCTTGGGGATTAGCTTCGCAACTGGATTTTGAGAAATTACCAGTAGGCCCCCACACCAAAAGATGAAAAAAGAAAATGCCACGTGGCCTCAACCTCTAAAAGTCTTACCCACACACATCGTTTCCCTACTACAATAGAATCGTGCAGGCCATTCTAATTTCTAGATCGTCCGGCCAATCACCCGATCCTCCTGAATCTCTTAACCGTCTAATAGCCTATATCCCTCCTCTCGTGGAAACCCGGCTCGTGAAAACCTGTCTGGCGAAAGCCCGGTATATTTCTCATAGGCAGGTCTTTGTCTTTGGATATGGGCTCTAAGCCCTCTCCTGCGATAGCCTCGTGCAGAGTGATTGTCGCCCATCGTGAGAGGGCCCCGCCTTCCCCTGCCAAAAAACACGCGCCCTGTTGGTTCCGATACAACCGAGATTTGTTCCATTGCTTATCGATTTCGGGAAAGTGGCTCGGCAACGTCACAATCAAATGTGCGGTGGGAGTGCGATAGATTTTGCCTGTGATGACTGTTCTCATAGCGGCCCCACCGGATATGTTGGTCAGCAGGTTCCTTCTGGGGCAGGTAGATTAGGCCGTTTGGTATTACATCTAGAGAGGACGGGAAAGAATATTCCTCAGGAGAGAAGGAAGGGTGTGTTCAGGATCGAGGGCCAAAGTCTGGAGGTCGCGAACGCCCTATTCCAGCGTGACCACAAACGGTGATGGTACGCTGCTCAAACACCTTCGCTAATCATGCGTATACCGTCTTACAAGGATCTCGGTGCAGAGAAACAAAAGGCTCGTGAGAAAGAGAGGGAGAGAGTAGGTTTTCATAGGGGAACCTCCTTTACCCCTCTATATCGGACAATTAGAGCGTCACCTGAAATCGAAAAACCTTCCTTAACATGGCTGGAGAAGCAGGAATGTGAATTTCACACCATCGATTACGTTGTCTCGATCTACGCGTGCCTCAGCCGAAGGAAATGCTTGGAGGTCATGTCCACATTAAACAACACATCCACCATGAGACGAAGTACCGCCTCTTAGATGCCAGCGCATGGCGTTCCCATGGCCCGGCCACCTTGAGGATACACTTCAATGGCGGAGGAACGGCTCCATACGCATCATAGTCGTTCAGTTTCTCAGCACCAGCCACCCCCCGCATAATCTCAATATTCTGGTGCGACGATTGAGGCTTGACTTCAAGGAGCCATAGGAGCGAACGGCTACCGGAAATGATATGTCAAGTCAAGCAATGACCCCACTTACTTTTTTAATGCGTTACTCGGTTCCCCCTCCGCTATTTGCACTATTGCCTGAAGCTGATGGCAGCTCTTTGAGGGGAATGAAGGTCTCTTGCTGGCACTCATTGTATCGGTACCAGATGAGATCCCGCAGATTGATTTGGGACAGTTCCGTCCATTGGGTCGGCGCCAATTGGAGTTCATGATCAAAATTTGACTCTACCAGAAAGCTGACACCTGTGGGGTAAAACCATGAAGAAGTCAAAGACCCACATTCCACTGCTGTGGTTCTTAATTGGAACCCCATAGGGCCAAAGCCAATTAATTGTTGGCGGTCAACTTTTCGATGCCCCCTTTCTACTTCTACATTCGTGCCACTAAATTGTCCATACGGCCCAGGCAAATACCAATCATATTCGGCGTAGAAACTTTCTTCTCCCGAATGAAACCAAGTTGGGGGCTTGGCACGGAGAACAAACCAAATTTTCGGACCTCCCTCCCCTCCCCTTGGTGAAGTAATGATTGTGCTGTAGGTCGTTGAGCTCTTAACGAACAGCTATGGACGCTCTGTCCGTATTTATGGGTCCTTTTGGCGCCCCCTGCCTGATGGGTGCCTCGGGAGCGCACCATTTATTTACACAGAGGCAAAAAAAGTCTTTAACAAAAGCAATAGGTTGTGAAGCAGAAAACACCAACGACTGAATGGATCATTGCGGCTGAATTGGCGAGGCGCAGTAATCGTAGCCGTGCTGCGGTAACTATTGCGGAAAAACAAGGGCACATCGCTAAAAGAAAAAATGGAAAGTTTAAATGGCCTGATGTAATGCAGCAATGGGAAGACAACGCCAATGTCTCTGCTCGTTCGAATAAGGACAAAAAGAACGATGAAAAATGGCAAGAAGCCCGTACCCGCCGAGAAATTGCCGAAGCCGACATGGCGGAATTGGAACTCCAAAAAAAATAGGGCAAGCCATGGACGCGGAGTTTGTGAAAAACCTTATTTTTGAAAAGGTGCATGTGACAAGAGATCGGGTGTTAGCCACGGCCAAGCGGGTGGCCCCTGCCGTTGTTGGGATTTCAGATGAACGCAAGGTGGCACGATTGATTAAGGAAGAATTAGCCAAAGCCTTAGACAGCTTGAAATTTCATGAAGTTGCCGATGCCTAAGACCTGTGACAGGCCCTTCCTAGGGGAGGCATGCAGGTGCCTTGCGAAAAGTCCAATTCTTGGTGACCGCAGTTTTTATTTTTTAGGGTGACACATGACACAACAGACAAAGGTGCAGCCTAAACAAATTTCGCGTTCAACGATCTATCGATATGAAAAGGCCGGGCATGATATGAGGACGAACGGCAAGATTGACCAAGGAAAGGTCAAGGCCATTTTTACTGCCAAGCGCAATGAGGAACGGAAACAAAAGCCAGCCGACGAAGGACGATATTGGGATACCGTCTTCCCAAAAGAACGCGCCTTAAAATTAATTCGTGAGCGCGAAATTGCAGAGGGAGTGCTAGTCGTAAGGGAGGAGGTCGACGCCGAAGTGATCAGGCGAGAGACGGTCATTATGAAGGCCGTGCTGGCACTCGCAAAAATTCTGCCGCCTCTTTTAGAAGGCAAAAGGAGTGCAACCATGGCCCAAATCATTCACGAGCACCACGCCAAGGTCTTTAAGAGATTGGCGAAAACACTTTAGGACATGATGAGATCAGGAAATGAGCGACAGAAGTCGAGTACCAGTGATACGATACACGCGCCATAATCTTATAAAAGAATGATTTTCCAAACAGGAGGGTAGCTGCGTGTTCTGGAGAGCAAATAGAATTTTGAGTTGTATAATGATCGCCCTATTTCTTTTTAGCTGCGCAGAAGGGACTTCTTATGTGAGGCTTGATGCAGAAGAATCCTCCAAGATAAAGAATTTAGCTATTGTTGTGAATGGCGATCCCAATTTTACCTATATCGATAAGAGCACGAAAGATCCTCGTAGGTCTCATGAGATAGGCGGTGCATTTGGTGATGCCATTGTCAGCTCTCATCACGAATCATTGGACAGAGAAATCGCAAAATCGATTTCCCCAAAAGGGGAAAGTTTTTCATGTAAAAAAATATTCACTCAAAATTTATTGGAGACTTTAAAAGACGCCAATCATTTTGACTCAATTGAAGTCCGCCCTGATTCGAATCTCACAACACAAAAACGACATGATGCTCTCGTGACCTTTCACATGAAGCAGTGTGGGTCTCGTATTAGTCGCAAAAAAGAGGGTGGAAGACTTGTTCCCTTCGTGGTTGTGAGTGCAGAAATGAAACGATATTCCGATAACAAAGTATTATGGAAAGAAAACCAAACGATAGTCATTGAAGCACGGAACACCTTAGCCAGTCGTCTCGCCATGCAGGGTGTCCCACTGGTCACCATTGCCGCGTTACTCCGACATTCGACGACGAACTTAGTGCGCCGGTATGCCCACTTAAGCCCCAACTACCTCAAAGAGGCGGTCGAGGAAGTCTCAAGCTTTGGGAATGGAGAACCTACACAGAAAGGAGGGGGAGTTTTAGAGGTCAAAGATACTGTCGTTTCAATCTCAACCGTGACAATAACCGGAATTGCCGCGAAGGCTGAGGCGGGAAATGCTGCGTAAGTCCTTGAAAAATTTGGTGCCCCCGACACGAATTGAACGTGCGGCCCGCGGTTTAGGAAACCGCTGCTCTATCCAACTGAGCTACGGGGGCAGCCAATGTTTTCAACATGTTACAGATCCCAGCATCGAAGAAGGAATCGAAGGTGTTATTAGTGTCTTAAGCATGGCGGAAGCCTTAAGCAAGTCCTTGTCATTGACGTTATTATACCGCTTGTACATTCTTTCAGATTTGTGACCCACAATCTTCATTGCCGTAACGGGATCCACCCCTGCCCTACGAAGGTTCGTTGCAGCACAATGCCTCAGATCATGGAAACGGAAGTTTTCAATCCCAGCATCCTTCAAAGAGGTTTTACACGCCTTTTCAGCCGAACCAACCCAACGGCCATTATACAAAACTATCTTATTGGTTCATAGACTCCTAGCCTTGAATAAGTCGGCAAGAGCAGGACAAACGCTCACTGTCAGAGGAACCACACGAGCTAGGCCATTTTTTGTGTCTCTTTCGAAGAGGGTGATACAACCTCGTTGTAAGTCAACTTGGTCCCACGTTAAATTTAAAATTTCCCCTAACCGCATACCCAGTTGATAGGCTATAAATAAGATAGGTTTAGGCCAAGTTTCAGCATTATTATAGAATATACCCGACTCCATTTGGATCAAGCATTCTGACTTTCTTCGCAACATTCACTTCGAGCAGTCCCCTACGCACAGCAACACTCAACACATGCTTTAACATGGTATGATCATCGTTGAACCTTTAAAGACTCGGCATTTTGCCATTTCTGAATTTCGGTTATTGGCGATAGAATTCAACATGTTCGGATTTTATTTCGTTACAAAGCCCTAGAACGGAAGAAAGGAATACGTTGTAATCGAACAATCTCCACCCGATCTTGATAAAAACGAAGGCTCCTCATTTCTTCAAATTTCAAATACCGTTCCCCCACTCTTCAAAACTCATCACCTTGCCGCATGAAAATGATTTCCCCTCCATTGACAGATCCGTTTTATTTTTTTCTTCCCATGGCTTAATCACAGTTTTATTGGTGGGTCCCGTCTTCTATCGTTTCATTCTTCTTATTGCCTCACCTGGAGATAACGACAATACTTTGGCATCATCCACTACTCGAAACTCTACGTACCACCCGTCTTTTCGTGGTACGACTCCCATGTGCCTCACTTCCTTTGGTGAAGGGTTGATCAATCAAGTCACAGACGCTCACCTCCAATGCCTGCGCCAGTTTGCGCAAGGGTGAGAGACGGGGATCAAATTTTCCCGCCTCCAACCGGACTAACGATACCGCATAAATCCCTGCCATCACACCCAAGGCACAAAAAGAGAGTCCTCGTTTGAGCCTCAATGTGGGCAGTTGTTGCATGTTTGAATGACAACATAAGGGCTTACATGTTTTCACCTACCGCTATCGGAGAATGGTTACTCTCCGCTCAAACAGGTTCACTATGGGATAACACCACTCCCCTTTTATAACCCAGAGGTAGATCCTATGCTGCAAGATTGTGAGCATCAGTCAAAACACCCGACGAAAGTCTTTGCTCTTGGCTGTCAGTTCAATCGTCGTACGACCCAAAGGCTTCAAGGTCAGCTCTTGAGAGCTGTTGAGATGGGCTGTCATCACGTCATCCTGGATTTCTCTGACGTATTGGAGGTTGACTCGACGAGCTTAAGAGAATTGTCTCTCTGGTACGACGAATTGCAACCCCGCCATGTGCAGATCAGTATTGTGAACCCCACGCTATATGTTCGAACCCGTCTAGATTGGGAAAATCTTGTGGAGGTAATCCCGATCTATGCAACTGAAGAAGATGCTCTAGGGTACGTCACTTGCCCGTAGCGGTTAGGGCCTCCGCTCGGGCATCGGCATCACCGTTTGTTGTGTGATCCACTTCTCCGTTTTGAGGGGGGCAAACTTCACGAGCCTGCCAAGCTTGATTTCAGGAATCTTCCTTTTATCTTAGAATTCCAAGGGGCTTGAAGATCTTTTCACGTTCAGAGGTTACAGGATCAGTTTGCTGTTACATAAAAAAAGGCGATGGCATATATGGAATACGCCATCGCCTTTTTTCTTATGTAGAAAGAGACCGTTCTACAAGTCAGGGGGGTTCTGATTTTTCAATTGGCAGTGGGAAAGAAATGATGATCCCACCCATCACATCTCCCAACTTAAAATCTCGCTTCCCACTCAAAATATGACCATTGTGACAGTTCACACAGGCCTTGGAGACCGCTCGGTCCGCATAAATGGCTTTAAAAAACCGTTTATCCCCTCTGGTGATAATTCCGCTATAGACTTCATCGGGGTCGTCGGCCACCACCTTCAATCCTGTTTCTTCAAAAAGGTTACTCGGCCCATTTTCCTCATAAATGGGCCACAGACTTGCCAGACGAAAGCGCAGACCAGACCCACTCATTTCTACTGTCTTCCCAGCCATTAAGAGCATTTGTGCTGGCAAAGGAAGCGCCTTGCGTTGTTTCCACGCTTCGGCTGCCACCACGACGCGCTCTTCCTGCAATCGGTCCACAACATGAGTGGTATACAAGGCACGATCCGCAGCAATCACCGCATGAATATAATTGGCCACAACGTCAGGGGAGAAGTCCACCTCCAACTCCTCCTCAGCAGCAAAGGCTATCCCTAGACACCCAAAGAACATGACGGCACTCATCACTAATCCGACAATGCCACATTTCGTGTTCATAACCGCCCCTCCTTTCACGACTTCAGAACCTGTGGAAAGACCTCGAGCCCGATCGAATCAGATTTGAGAATCTCCTGCTAGAACCACAATTTTCCATAAACCTCAAGGGAAACAAGGCTCATATCTCTTTTACGGAATTTGTCGCCGGATCGACGGAATAATTTCTTGTCCCTCTTCCAATAGCTCCAATCCAAACCGGGGGTTGTCCTCTATTTCATGCGCGCTCCGCCGACCCTGCGGCGACTGAAAGGTAAACGGTGCCGAAGTCACTTGGTTGGCTTTGACGGTCACCACTTGTTCCACAAACGTTTTGACACCAGGGTGCCAGGCCGTCAACACATACTCTCCAGGCGGGATATCCGTGATCTGAAATTTCCCATCTTCTTTGGTAATGGAAAAATAGGGATTCTCAGCCACTAACCCCCAGGAATACATATAGGGATGAAACCCACATTGCATCACAAACACATTCCGCCCTTTTCGTAAATGAATTTTCTCCACCATGGGTTTGCCCGCCATGTATTTCTTCCCCAACATGCCCGCCAACTCCAGGAAAGGGTTCATGGGCAACGGCCGATTAAACAGGACCCGCGCCCCCCGTTCTCTGGCCGTTTCATACCCTTGAATATCATGTTCCACGGGATCCATATTCACCACTTCAATTTCATCCTTGTCTTTGATGACATTCACAAACGGAATAAAATCACAATCGATAGACTCAATCCTGACCTTCGGCAATGCAAACGATTTGCCTTTGGTGACTCCCTTGAGCATCACCACAACATCCTTGAGGGTCTTATTCGGCCCAATAATAAAATCCTCCACAATTCGCCATCCCGTTCCAGTGGAAATGGTCCCACAAAACACCGGATCTGGAATCGTCACTAAATTGAAGGCCATGGGGCGAGGTTTCCCGCCTTCAATCAACACGGTGCCTTGTATCGAGCCGCCATTGGTGACTGTGATTTCATCATAAGACCAAGCCGTTTGCGCGAAAAGAGCAAACAGCCCAACCCCTAGTATCCCTTTCCAATACATTCGGCCCTTCATGGCTTCCCTCCTCAGCATTTATTGATATCCATCCTCTTTGACATTCCTTAGAAACATAGACCCTCATAAAAAAAGGCGGGGAAGTCTGTAGACTTCCCCGCCTTGTCATTCACCCGATCACCCGTTGCGGGTTACTTGGCCACGGTAGGAATGATCTTGGGCGCACCCAGATCATGTAGCTTGGCCTGTTTGTTTGAAGACGCGGAACCGGACAACGGCAGAATCCGTTGGTCTGTGCTGGGCAATACCCGGAGATACCCCCATTGTCCCGATTGGGAATAGGGTAACCGACCATTGCTCCACACATAGTCGCCAGCCATTGACCATTTCCCACCAGCCGATGGCAAGAACACATCTAAGCCTTCCGAACCTGAGAATTCCACGGTGCTAATCATATCCGCACCAGGCAAGAAGGGTTCGATTGGCCATTCATGCTTTTCAACGGTGAACATGCCATTTTGCTCGCTACTAGCACCAAAGACATGAATTCGTACTTTGTCGCCAGCATGAGCTTCAATGGTTGGTGTGACGGGATCCTGCGGATTATCCACTTCACAGGGTTGGAACATTCGCCCCAACGAACAACCGGTTTCTTCACGATGCAGATAGGGTTCAGCACGATAATTCACACCGGTTAACCCTGCCACATTTTGCACATACGGCATGAAGCTGGTTCCAATGATGTTGTCCTCATCTTGAAAGTACAACGCCACATCCCGATAGTTGGCTCGACCTTCATTCCCTTGAATGGTTCGATCCACAATCACATCAGCATTCCAGCTATTTTTTAGAGAAATGTCCTCCCCCGTTTTAGGATCACGGTAGGTCGAGCCCTTCGGACCGACAATGACTCCACCGAACAACCCGTTACGTGGATTCATGGACACATTTCCCCAATCCCACACCAACGTTTGCGTTTCCCCATTGAAAGGATCCGCATAGTAGGTGTAGGTCCGGGACTTCCCAGGGGCAACCGTTTGATCGCCCGCATTATTCCCCAAATTCACACCTTGCGAATCTTTGGGATCAAACGCCAACCCAAACGCTGAGAACGACGCTTGTCCTTCTTTGAGTTTGTTCGTCAATTTCACTTTGAGACAGTCGCCCACGTTGGCCCGTATGGTTAACGGCATGGGCTGCGCATCACCCGAGACTTTTTTCACTTCATCCTCGAGGACATAAATCTTGGCTTCAGGATTGCGTAATTCAATCGTCCGTTCAAAGTCAACTTCGATCGCGTCCGGAGCATTGGAGTTGAAACTCATCCCCGGATGATCGATGGCCACCACATTAAACGCTTTCACTGGTGCATCTTTTGGACAGACTGGCAATCTCTCGGGCATCCCCTCTTTCCCATACGCCTTATTCGGCAAGGGTTGGAGATCGTCCACCGATTTGTCTAAGACACGAATGAGCCCCCAGGATCCTTCTGAGAATTTGGAACTGCGGCCATTAAAGAACATATAATCTCCGGCTTGATGACGCGGCCCGCCGGCTTCTGGGATGACGAGGTCATACCGCTCGGCAATCCCAATATGCAACGAATGCTTGCGATTGGCTTCCTGCGCATAGCGTTCAGACAAGAACGTATGACCGGATAATGTGAACACATTACTTTCATTCATGGTCACGTCCAACAAACGAAACACGATGGCGTCACCCAAGTAGGCCCGTATCATGGCCGTGCTGGGATCGCCATGCACCGCGCTGCTGAATATCTTTGAAGGATCCGGGTTGTTCGCCAAGCGTTGTGCGAAAGGCTCGGCCCGGAAATTCAATGCCCCACCCGTTGTATGGGTTCCACCGTTCAAGAACGGCATCGGCGTCATTTTGATTTGGTCATTCGGCGGCATAATGAACGACACCGTCCGACCAGCCTCCAAAGCCACATCAATCGGTTGCCCTGGAGGATTCCCTGCCGTCACCACATTGACCGTATGCGGTACCGTATCCATGATATGCACCATCAATTCACGGAAGCTGCCAGCCACATCATGGCCAACGCGCTCCACAGCATGAATATCGGCCACCGGACCGGTCCGAATCCGTTCACCGGTCTTCGGATCATGCCAGGTAGAACCGAAGGGTTCGGCAATCATCGTTCCCACCGCACCATGTGGCCAGGTGGTGCCACCAAACGCATGGTCATGCCAGAACACACTGCCGACATCCGCATCCACCCAGAATCGCTGCCGCACGTATTCCACTGTGACAATCTCATCAACTGGATGCTTGAATTTCAGTGGATAGGCAAACGTCAGAGTCTTGCCATCAATCTTGACAATGCGTCGCACTTCTTTTTCTTTAACATTATCTGCACCAACCAAGATGGGAGTCCCCACATGATATTGTGCAGCATTTGTTACTTGAAGCGTCTTCGATCCCGCTTTCGCTGCCTTCGTCACCTTGGCATTCATAGGAATCGGCAACCCTTTTTTGGTTGGCTTATCAAATTGCGTAAACGGACGCATGGACTGTTCATAGGAAAATCCAGAAATCACGCCGTCTGACGCTTGATTATCAAACTGAAAGAAATGGAAATGCGTGTTGATTTTTGACGATTGGAAATTGGTGATATCATCATCCAACCACTCACTCGTCAACGTCCAATCAATACAATCATACACATTGGCTCGAACGACCAACGGGAACTTCTTATCGTTGTCAGCTCGTACCGCTTCTTCTTCTTCATGCACGACATAGAGCAATCCATTGGGATCCACAATGGCGGGCTGGTCACCTTCCGCCGCAGACAATTCAATCGGTAGCTTAATGAAATGCACATTGTAATCTTGAGAACCGGCACGATCCGGGCACAAACTCCACGGCCCATTTTCTCCAGGCTTAGCCGGTTCCACTGACCGAGTCCCATCCGGATTTAACCGAACCATTTCCAACCAAGGTGCCGGATTATGATCATTCGAGAATGGCACCCGCTTACCAAAATGTGGCGTCAACCATGGCCACGCCACTTTTCCAGTAGATGGTTCAAATCTAATTTCTCGACGCTCACCCGGCTTATACCCTTGCCACTCCGGATGGTATTTGGGATTTTCCCCAATCGTCGGTTCTTTTTCGCTCATCGCTTTTGCGCCGTCCCATACCCAATCCATCACGGTCGCATCATAGGCTTTCATTTGACCCAGTTCATCATCTTTATGACCAGGCTTACCTTGATTACTCAACTGCATTTCCACCCAGTCTTTGATATTGACGACAGCTGGCTCCACCTTCCAATTACTCTTGCCTTCGCCGACAATCTTGAATTGTTTTCCAAACCAATTGACGGTCTTACCCACGAGCTTGTCGGATGACACTGGCTTGTGAATGCGATCTAATCGATCCGGCAACTCCCGCAAGGGGGGCATCACATCATTTTGCATGCCCGGCACTTGCATCGTGTTATACACACGCCAGTAGCCCCACATTCCCGCCACATAGTGATGCGCCACATGGCAATGGAAAAGAAAATCACCCGCCAACCATTGGCAGAGACCCGAACCGCATTCTGTTTCTAAATCTAATGCCTCAGATGGTCCGATGACTTCTACGTCAACGCGATCAGATTTCGTACGAATCACAGGATATTTCACCGGCCCAGTCTGCCCCGTATTCCATACAGGCATTTGGGTCGCACGTGGGCTCCGTTGCCAACGAATGGCACCTCCGTGAGGATGATGGGAATGGAAGACTTCCGACCCACCATGCACAATACGGAACTTGGCGGGATCGCCTAAATAGCTCCGAGGAATCGTTGGCGCCGCATCCCCAAAGGTATAGGAACTATAGGCCATCGACTCATCTTCAAATCCAAAGTATTCATGTTGCACATGCATATTGTTGATGCCGAAGGGCTCACTACGATAGTTGAGCGCCCGGGCACCTGGACGATACGCATCCGTTAAGGGATCGCGTTGAGGCAAGAAGTCCCCATGCTTGTTGACGGGACGGAATGCTTCATCACCGACCTCATGATAGATGAGGACAAATTCACGAAAGTCCGGCCCATCTCCATTATCAATCATCACCTGCCATCCACTACTGGCTTCGGTGGCCGCTCCGGTGCCTAACGGTTCATAGTAATTCGATCCACGGGGTTCCACGACGAACACCCCAAACATCCCCATGACCGTTAATTCTCGGTCATTACTAAATGTATGAAATTGTCTGCCACCCTCCTGCGTTTCTGGGTGGATATACCATTCCATATTAATGGTCTTACCTTCTTCTGCCACCGAATCGGCATTAGTGGTAAGTGCGGGCTGACCCGTGTCACTCATCACCATATCCGAGCCATTGATATGTAAACTCACTTCTTCCCCAAACTCTAATTTGTTGCGAAGTGTAATTTTGACGCAATCGCCTTGGTTCCCTCGAATAACCAACGGTTGAATCCATTGATCTTGGATGCCATTTTTCACACCCCCCGGGTCGTTGTGCCCTTCCTTTTCACGAGCGGCGGCATTCTTGGCTTCTTCCGCACGAATTTTGTCCATATCTTCCGTCAAGGCATACATGTACCCGGGATAGTAATCCAGCCATTGATTCAAGGTAATTTCAACATTGACCGCCGATACATCATAATTCCTAACGGGGGCCGTCTTGGGACACATCCCTCCTTTCATCGAAACGGGTTCCACATTGGAATTACTGGCCAATAAGCCATTCTCCGGACCACCACCATATTGATGAATCATCGACATGGAATTAAACGCACCAGTGTCGGCGCCCTTGTGGTCCATTTCCTTTTGCATTTGCTGCATCATCCGTTGATGCTGCTGTTCAACGAGTGCCGCCCGCTCCGCGCGACCCTCCATCGCATCTTCCACAATCGTTTGTCCCTTGAGCCTTTCAGCCCATCCAGGGGACTGGGAATTCATCCCCACGGGATGAACCATTGGAGAAGAAGCTTCCTCGGCACTGACAACGAGAGGCGTACCCCATAAGGCCGATCCTCCAAACAGCGCCAAAAATGCCGAAACTGTGAATAACGTCGGTTTGCCGTGAAACATACTCCGGCCTCCTTTACCTAAGACGTATGGTGAATAAAAAATCCCAACCAAAATGAAATTCGTTTATCTGTTGCCCTCAATCTTCCACTACTTGTCTCGTTCTTTTGATACTTTGTTCATCCTTATTCCAGATTTAGCGCCGACATTGGGTAGCCTCGTAAAATCCAGGAGGTTGGGCATTCCGGAGGCCGGTCCATCACAGCCCTCCCAATGTCGGCACTAAAGAATAGAGCAACTTAAATGCCAAGAACGCCCTACCCAAGCAAGAAACAACAACCAGCAATACTAGTAAGACTTTGGTGGCAATTTGTTAAGGTGAAGACTGAGCTGGCTAGGGTTCAATATTCCCCTCGTCTGGACAGTCAAACCCTCGACCATGAAACAAGCTAATGTAATCACTGCGTTATGCGTCCAATTAGTTGGACGCCAGCTATAATCAAATGGGGGAAATTGGGACAGCACTCTTGAGGGTAACGGGATTGGTCGGCGCTTAAATGATGTTAAGTACGTTTTGGAATGACTAATTTTTTCGTGCCACGAGCCCTAGGCTCTTCGCGGTTTTCGTTCGATAAAAATCTGAAAATAACCTCCCTTTCTACCGCCAAATTCATCACATTTTGATCTGCCTGGCATACGGCACATCCTGATGGCACAAGAGATCCCTATCCTGAATCTTGGAATCTCGATTCATCGCCACAACCCATTCATGCAATATAAGAATGGTCGAACATTCCCATGACACGGCGAAGGGAAAAAAGAAATCTCACAGATTTCCATCGAACTGGAATACTCAGAATGCAATTCCGAAATAGGCACCAGCCGTACCAAAATTATTCGTCGTATCCGTTTGCCCTGTGGCTAAATGAAAACGTCCATCCACACCCAAGTGGAGCGCTTTCCACACTCGAACCTGAGCGCCCACCGCGAACTGCACCCCAATATCTAAAACCGTCGTATCGTCAGAGGGAGGACTGATGACATGAAAATCTAATCCCGCAGGAATGATCCATGGGCGAAACCGGCTGCCCTCCATAAACATGATTTTCGGTGCGACATTTACCGTCAGCATCGTGATTTGGACTTTCTCTTTTCTTACCGAACAGGTTGGAACTCCAGCTGCGGCACAGGTGGACGGAACAGCCTGCGTGACCCTCTTCGAATCAAATCGTTTGAATTCCACCCCAATTTCTCCCAACACCCACGTTCCAGGAAACAGATCCCAAATATCTCTAGTGAGGACCAAATCTAGTCCCGCCCCCACGTAATAGCCCGAATCTCCACTGTTATTTCCCTGGAATCCAAAGACATCTGTGAAGACCTCCCCCGAACGATCACTCGTCGCCCAAGCCCCTCCACCACGAAAGAAGACCATATTCCCCGTTTCTTGTTCTGCTCCTGGTGAAGCAGAAAGCGTTTTTTGCTCCAATCGTTCCAACCGTTCCTCCACCGTGGCCGCTTGTGCCGTACCTGATTCTGCAACGGCCCACAACATCCCCAACGCGATCAACCCACATAGACTGCTACGTACAATGGACTGCCCTTTGCTCATCCCGCACCTCCCCCTTGAATTGGTACATAGACCCAATCGCTTATAAAATGTTCCTTGGAACGCAAAACCGTTCCCTTCAGCGACTTGTCGTTTCATTCAGTGAATTTTGTAGGCACTTTGACTTGTCCTCCGCCCCCACAGTCCAAACAGCAACAACAGTGCCGTCAACAAAACATTCGAGTAAAAAGCGAGAACCGCCAACACCCGTGCACTTCACAGCATCATCTCAAAAAAATTAGGCAGCAGCGGTTTCCCGTTAAATTTTCCACTGTCTTGGGCATGAACGGAGCGACCCATCAATACTTAAATTTTTTCAGTGCCTTATGTGTTTAAAAAATAGGACGCTTCGCAGAAAAAAGTGGGGTGTTTTAGGGCAGAAATACGAAGGATTACGAAATGTTGTAATCTCGCAACTTGTTGTAGAGGCTTGAACGACTAATGCTCAGAAGTCTGGCAGCACGGGTTTTATCTCCCTTCGTATCAAGGAGCGCTTGCAGAATTTGACTTCGTTCCGCTTCCTGTCGTGCAACTTTTCCAATTCTATTCAAATCATTTTTTTCTTGTCTTCCTTTATACTCAATAAAAAGATCCTCAGGGCCAAGGATAGAATGCTGGCAAGTCACCACGACTCGTTCGATCACATTCTCCAATTCACGGACGTTGCCCGGCCATTGATGTTGCAGCAGTGCCAACTCCGCCTCTTGGCTCAATCTCATGGGAGCACATCCATGTTTTTGTGCCGACCATCGTAAGAAATGGGCAGCCAATAGAGAAATATCTTCCTTGCGTTCCCGCAAGGAAGGAACCGTTAAGGGCAACACCGCCAACCGGTAATACAAATCTGCCCGGAACGTCTTCGCTTTCACTAACTCTTCAAGGGGTTTATTACCAGCAGAGAGCACTCGGACATTGACCTTGATCGATTGATTGCTTCCCACAGGCTTGATTTCGCTTTCCTGCAATACCCGCAGCAACCGGGCTTGGAAGGCCGGCGTCGTATCGACAATTTCATCTAAAAAAATCGTGCCGCCTTCGGCTTCTTCAAACAAGCCCTTGCGATCAGCCACCGCTCCAGTAAAAGCCCCCCTCACATGCCCGAATAATTCGCTCTCCAGCAAGGTTTCAGGTAACGCACTACATTCCACCACAATAAAGGGGTGGGCTCGTCGACGACTCAAGGCATGAATGGTTTTCGCCACTAATTCTTTACCCGTTCCACTTTCTCCTTGAATCAAGACACTGGCCTCACTGGCTGCCACGAGTTGAATCATTTCCACCAACCGTTGGATGGGCTCACTTTCACCAATAATCGTCCGGCTCGTCGCCTCATTTACAGGAAGAATCTGTTGGGCAGGAAGAACCGATATCTCTTCAGCTTTCGAAACGGCGACAATACTCTCGCTGCCACGAGCCCCCATAAGTACAGCAAAATGCGTGGTGCCCGTTTCACCCCTCATTGGCACAGCCCGTGGCAACGGACACATAGCAGGGACCTCGGCAAAGGAAAAAGAACTGGATGAAATAATGTGACTTTTATCGCTTGCCTTAAATAGGTGCGTCGCAGGACAAGGATCACATGGGGGTTGTTCGAAAAGTCCCGAATCGGAGGGACATATTGATTGCGAAGAGATTAAGGGGCAGTCCTGGGCTAATTGATCCGCCGACGGATTGGCATAGACCAATTCCCCACGCGGATTAAAGATGACGATGGGCTCGTCCAAATGGTGCGCTAAGAATTTCAAGCCCTCAAGGCGAGCATGAAGCAGCGGCGAAATCTCAGACCCCGAAGATTTCGTTGGCGAATACGATCCGGCCATCGTATTGATTCCTCTCTTTCATAAATAATGTTCTTCCCATCACAGAATATTCCCACAGGGATTCACCAGACACACTTGTGCAATCCACCCTTTCAAATCGTTCAGATGAAGCGGTTTTTCAAAATATCCTCTGGCTCCGCATTCCAGCGCCTTGACTTTTGTTTGGCTATCGCCATGTGCCGTCATGACCACAATATGACTCTTGGGGGCCGCAGCTTTCAGTAACTGCAAATAGGGATAGCCCCCGTCAGGTATTTTCAATTCTGTCACAATAACCTGAGGCACAACCGTCTGAAGGGTATCCAAAGCCCCCTTTCCGTCTTGAGATTCAAGCACTCGACACCCTTTTTCTTGGAGAGCCTCGGCCAAGACGGCTCTCATGGCCTCATCCTCATCAACCACCAAAATCGTGCATGATTCACAATCCTTGTGATCATGAATCGGGACCGGTTTCATCACCTTACCTCTCTACTTGACCACCTATTTCTTTCAGTCAGATTAAACAACCCTAGCTAAGCTTTAGCAAAATCCGAGCCGTAAATTAGGAGGGGAATAATCCAAAAATTGTCCCGTTTTAGGGAATTGGAGTGGTGATGGGAGGGAGGAAGTGTGGAGTTTTTCTACAGGGAGCCGATTCGGAAATCGGCTCTTCCAAAAGTGCTTGAGTGAACTTCAGCCTGAATTCAACCCATCCATGCCACGCTCTTTTTGAAAACCACGTCAAATTATAAGTTCTGATTTTGGTAAATAGGGCTTTCTACAATGACAGACTTAGGGATCACACTAATTTTATCTTAATTGCCTCAGTGTCTTTCATATGCTGAATAGCTACCTCAAGGTCGACTTCATCAGGGTTATCTTCGCTTTGGTTACGCAGTCGGTCCACAATGTCTTGCTGTTCTAAGAGAGTGCAGTGCCCATTTTGATCTTGAACAGACGCCGCCCATGGCACAAAAGTCGTCAACGGAAACACCTGATCTTGATGAGGAGATATGTCGATATTTATGTAAGCTTCCCCAAAACATGGACAGCCCAAAAGTAGAGCTTTCTGGCACAATTGACCCAGGAGGTTCTCATGAAAACGTCTCGATTCAGCGAAACACAAATTATTGCGATCTTGAAACAAGGGGACAGTGGTATCAAAGT
>JAJDBR010000018.1 GCA_029261275.1 Nitrospirales bacterium | reverse complement strand
TATGGGGTGCGGCTGGTGATTTCCAGAAGATGATAGCCAAATTGGGTTTTGACAGGGCCATGGACCGTATTTAGGTCGCCGCTAAACACGACTTCGTCAAATTCTTTGACCATTTGCCCGGGGCCAAATTCGCCTAAGTCTCCACCTTGTTTGCCTGAAGGACAGGTAGAATGTTCCTTGGCGAGAACGACAAAATCTCCACCGCCCTCAATTTGTGTTTTCAAACTAGTACAGGCTTCTTCTGTTGGAACTAAAATGTGACGGGCTCGCGCTTTCGCCATGAGTGTTCTCCTTTTAGACTAGATGTATGGACAAACGCCTTTTTCTCATGATTAGCGCATTCACGTCAAATCTTCATCCGTATCCCCTGGGAAGTGTGCTAGACATCAAGTCTATTCATATCCAGAGTCAATCTTATTGGAGGAGTGGGTGGAGGAAAGTGTTGGTTAAAGATCAGTCAAGATTTGGTGGAGGGAGTAAGAGAAAGTAGTTGAGAGGAGTTTTCAAGGAATGATTGACTGAAAACCCAGGGTTTTGTCGCGAGTTTACCCCTCGGGATTCATGGCCAGATAATCACAAATAAAATCGAAAACGAGTTGGTCCACATTGTCGTAAATGGTTTTGACGCCACCGGTGGTCACTACGCCCTGTTCCCAGGTGCTGGCATGCCCGCTTGCGGAGTGGTGAACAAGGGCGACGAGTTGGTGGACTTCAAGGTCGATCCGACAGGCATAGCGTTTCGGGCCCAGCGGAAGGGCCGCCAAATTGACATATAGATAAGGTTCACCGGGTAATTTAGCTGCCTCAAGTTTCTTCACGAGACGAATTCCAGCAGTCAGAAGTTGCAACTCCACTCGTTTTCGTAACGCAACCCGGGTCACCACTCCCTTCAGTTCCGGGCCCAAGTCTTCAACGACCACATAGATGCCATGTATCCCTATGAGTGATTTTTTTCTCAACATACAATCATTCACCTCCCATTACATGCGTTTAAGCTCCAATTATGTGTCCTGTTCCGTTGAGGGATTGTAGACAGATTGCCTAAGCCTTGTCCTCTTTGGCTTTTCGTACATAATCACCATGAATACCCCGACTGTGTTCATCATCGTGGCAGTAGGTGCACAGGTTTTCCCAGTTCGACCCGTCCGGGGGATTGTTGTGATGATTCCCGTCTTTGTGGTGGACGGTGAGTAGGTGTCTTGTCTTGAAGTCGAATTCTCTGGCGCACTTGGCACAAATGAACCCGTGAATCTTCAGTGATTGTTCCCGGTAGGTACTGTTGGAGGAGAAAGGCTTAGGGCGCAGTTCTTTGAGAATCTGGTCAGCAGGTTTGTCGACTGCTGGTTTTTGGAGCCGGCGCAATTTGGGTCGACCTTGGTAGGAATTTCCCATGATGTGTGTCCTTCAACAAATGGCGACCCTTTGTTTCTCCTTCGTCCACCGTGAAAAGAGGAATAATGCCGTCACGACGATTTTCGAAGGTTTGCAGATATTTGTCAATGCGTTCCATTTGATGACGAATCCGTTGGGGCAGGGACCATTCCAATCACCCTATATGACTTCTCAACAAAAGAAAATACATTGAAATTTGGGGCCACCCGTCGAGACCTTCTCATTTCGGAAAACAGCGCGCAAAGGCCTGAAGGAATTTCAAGGAACCTTTGACGCATATGTTCCGTGTGAGCAAGGCCCAGAACAAATTGCGTTCATTGGCTAAAAAGCCTAACCAGGTTTGGCTATCGGCTGTCAGACAAAATTTCGCTTCTCCATGGTGTCCTTTCAAAACCTGCAGTGTTTGATCCTGAATGATGACCGTGGCTTGATTCGTTTCTTGGCCCGTAAACGTGAAGTGATACGTGGCACTCAGCCCTTTTGATTTTGTGAGTTGAAACACTAAAGGCAGGCCATCCAAGAAACCTTGAATGGAATGCGGGCGTAAACTGTTGCCGACATGTTTGAGTGTCTTGTGAGGGAAACGTTTCGCGACATAGGTTTCTGCA
This sequence comes from Nitrospirales bacterium, assembly GCA_029261275.1. Classification (GTDB taxonomy): domain Bacteria; phylum Nitrospirota; class Nitrospiria; order Nitrospirales; family UBA8639; genus Nitrospira_E. Next base: position 2,684 of record JAJDBR010000018.1, on the reverse strand, counting down.
TCTGTTCCAGGGACGACATAGATGAGTTCTTCCTTGTGTTGCAGGGGCTTAACAACCTCCTTCACAAATTCCTTGCGGTTGGTGGTAAAGGGTTCAATAACATCCTCTCCCGCAGGGCACACGGCCATGCAGTAGGCCGCCTTGTAATTCGCCCCAAACGAGAGACTTTGCCACATTGAGGAGGATTCGGCGTCGGTCACTTTCTGGCGATACTGCTTGGCGGAGCCACTGTCGGCAACGTTCCCCACCCAGTCAGTAAAACCTCCCATAAATTCGCGGTAGTTATGGGTGTAGCAAGCAGAAAAATTGAAGTGCCCATCAGAACCAATGGCACCGACGGGGCATGCGGCTACACAGAGTTTGCATTCCAAGCAGGGATTATAGTCGATGGGTGTGTTGATCTTTGTCACGTGGGCATCTATCAAAACAGTTCCCAGCAAAATGAAGTTGCCAAACTTGGGATGGATGACATTTCTATGGATTCCCATTTGGCCTAATCCCGCAGCGACGGCCACGGTCTTGTGAGAGACCACCCAAACTTTTCCTGGGAAGTGATCCATTTCCATAGGAAAGCCCATGGCAGGATTGAGTGCTCGAATGCCGCGTGCTTCGAGTTGCTTGACGATCGCTCGAGACACCTCATTGACCTGGTTTCCTGTATGATGAAACTCAAGGTTGGCTATGGAGCGAGCCGGACTTCTGATAGGCTCCCGGTTCATTCGAATCACAAAACTGATCAGAGTTTTGGTGTGGGGGAAGGCGCTGAGAATATCTGGACGGTCTGTCTCAAGGGCAGGTCGATCAATTTCGACGAATCCCACATCATCGGCTCCAGCTTCTAGACATAATTTGTGAAGCCAATCTTGAGAAATGTTCTCATCATTCTTCTTGGAAGAAGAGGCAGAGGGATGATGAAAGAGACGTGATGGGTTGGTGTTGACCATGGGAAGTTCGGTAAGTAATGACATGTGGGCCTCCTATTAAAGTGTAATTACACCTAATTAGCAAAAAAATTAGCCGACTTGTGCTAACTCAATGGTGGCAGACACATCTTTCATGAGCCGAGTGACACGGTTTTGGCCAAGGGATTCGACCACAGACTGCTGAACGGTTTTCCATAAGGGAAGCGCTTCAGATAGGATTGCCTGACCAGCAAGAGTCAATGTCACTTCTCGTTCTCGTCGATCTTCTTTGCCTGGCGTTATCCGAATGAAACCGTGCTTTTCTAAAGGCTTCATGTTTCTTGTCAGAGTGGTGCGGTCCATCACCAAACCTTTGGCGAGGCCGTTGATGGTTGCTGTTCCCATCACTCTGGTTGCCACCAAAAGAGTGAACTGGGTTGCCCGAAGCCCGGTGGGTCGTAGGGCTTCCTCATAGAGCTGAGTAATTGCTCTGGCAGATTTGCGGATATTAAAGCAGATGCACCCTTGGGCTGGCTCAAGATACTCAGTAAGTTTTGTGTGTGTTGCCATGACAATAGGAGTATATACACATAATGTGGTCTTGTCAACTCCGAATCTTGGTTGAAGCTGCCTCCGTCCATAATCCGATTTTAAATAGGGAATCATATCCCAAGTTGGAGGTGATCAAGGAATTTCTATGACGAGGTGTGGCTAGGGGAGGCGGAGCCCCATGGATTTGAGTTGTTTCTCGGCGGCTTCCGCCCACCCTCGATTGGCCGCTGGGCTGGCAGGGCTTGGATGTAAGACTGTCCCAATTGGAATAGGGTGTTCAACAAGGGCGGCTTTGGCTCGGTCGGTAGCGAAACGGCCTACGCCGATAATGAGATTGGGCTGAAGGCGTTCGACTATGCGCGCCAGGGCCTGATCACAGATCGCAAAGAGAGCCTCGCGCTCATCAGCAGGAAGTTTATCCGGCGTTCGGTTTTTGCCGCTCTCTTCCATGAAGACCAATGGACAATAATTGACCACGAAGAAACGTTTGAAGAAGGACTCAGGTTTACCAAACGTTTTTTTGAAAAATCCCCACAAACGCTGTCCGCTGATTTCACTTCGAGGACAATCAAATCCTTGAATGGGTCGCTTGGGATGTTCCACCTGCGGGCGATTGATGGGGCCTGTAATCCCAAGCCAATCACGGACATGCGAAATTTCACCGAATGGCACGCCGGTTTGCGTCATCCCATAGGGGCCGGGATTCATGCCCAAAAATATCGCTTCTTTCGTGCCGCCACCATATTGTCTGATGAATTGATTGTGAGTCCGATGAGCATACTCCAACGGATTATAAATAGTCGTTACTGGATGACTGAACGTAAGCAGTGCCAACTCGTCGTTCAGATCCTTGATGATCTTGTTCCAGGATGTCGCCATGTTTTGTCTACCAAATAGAAAGTGATAGAGGCGTGGTCAAAAGTTTACCTGTTATTGAGATAATCGCGCTTCTATCATCTCATTACGCATCCCTTTTCTTATGGTTTCATGAGTGTTTGGGTTCCCTTTGCGGAATAACCCAGTTCTTGGGATAGGCGGTTGAGGTCGTCGATGCGTTGTTGAAGTTCTGGGTGCGTATCAAAATAGTGAGTAAAATCGAAATCAGATTCCTCATCTTGAGCCTGGAGGGTTTCAAAGAGTTCCGTGGCGCCGCCGACATGGCCGAAGTGACATTGGAGAGCCTGCAGGGCAGTCTGGTCGGCTTGGCTTTCTCGAGTTTGGGAGTATTTG
>JAJDBR010000170.1 GCA_029261275.1 Nitrospirales bacterium | reverse complement strand
ACTTGCTTCGTTTCCGTGGACACTCAGCCTAGTTTTGCCATCTGCTGTTCATAGTCGACTGGGCTAATATTCCCTAGGTGCTGATGGCGCCGCGCCCGATTATAAAACACTTCAATATACTCGAATAATTCGGCTCGAGCTTTTTCACGAGTTTTAAAGATATGACGACGGATTTTCTCCTTCTTGAGGCTCCCGAAGAAGGACTCGACCGCTGCGTTATCATAACAGTTTCCTCGGCGACTCATGCTGGGGAGTAACCCATGCGTCTGACAAAACCGCTGCCAGCTATCACTGCTATACTGCGACCCTTGGTCCGAGTGAATAATGACGTTCTGCTGGGGCTGACGTCGCCATACGGCCATCAGTAAGGCATCCAGCACGATCTCTTTGGCCAAGGTGGGCTTCATGGACCACCCGATAATCCGGCGGGAGGAAAAATCCATCACTACTGCCAGGTACAGCCAGCCTTCGTAGGTCCGAATATACGTGATGTCCGTCCCCCACGCCCGATTTGGCTGGTCGATCGTAAACTGTTGCTGCAAGCGATTCGGGGCCACAACCGCCGGTTTGGTATACCGCACCCCCGGCTGCTTATAGCCGCGCTGGGCGCGGATCTTGTGCCGCTTCATGAGCTTGGTAATCCGGTTCTTTCCCACGCGCTCTCCGACCTCCCGCAGATCACATAAAATGCGAGGGGCGCCATAGATCCGGCCACTGGCCTCATGTGACTCGCGGATCAGTCCCAGCAACCGGGCATCATCTTGAGACCGCTGGGATGGGGAGCGCTTCACCCAGGCATAATACCCACTGCGCGCTACGCCCACCAGGCGGCACAACGGCTGCACCGCATACCGATCCTGATGCTCTAAGATGAACGCGTACTTCACCCCGGATTTTTCGCGAAGTACGCGGCTGCTTTTTTTTAGGATGTCCCGCTCATCCTGGGCTCGACGGAGTTCCGCCTTTAACGTCAGATTCTCGCGCCGAACCTCTTTGAGTTCCGCCTCATAGCGATCGGTCGCGTTGGGACTGTACACTTTCACCCACTTGTACAAGCTTTGCACCGAAATCCCCAACCGTTTTGCAACATCGCCGACCGCGTACCCTCGTTCGATGACCTGTTTGACGGCCTCTTCTTTGAATTCATCCGCAAATCGCCCCTTCGTCATGCCGTGCCCTCCCATGCTTTAAATTAAAGTCTAGGAGTGTCTACTAATTCGGAGCAAGTCCAATGGTGTTTGCACCCTCAACCAGGACAAAATCATCAGCAACATTGGCGCCGAATCTGTCCAGATCACTAACCGGATCACCGCCGGTGATGCCGTCTGGCCCACCATTGTCATAAATGACTTCGGCTGATGAGTCCTGGATGCCTCCGACGAGCAATAGTACGCTCAGGATCAAACTGGTCTTTAGCATTCGATTCATGATGTGATTTCTCCTTAATTTTTGTACAGATGAACACCTTCCCATCTTAGCCACAGTTTAAGATGTGCAAGCCATTGAGTTCAATAAACCGTTTTGCTGTCCCAGCGCATGCAGGGGTTCAAGATCTCGCGTATCCGGGCGATGCTGCGAAACCCAGAAAGTGGCCTCTGAACATCAAGCCAATAGCGTAAAATGTAACCGACTACGGGGTCTGTTACATAGATTGGCCATTACAATCATTTCTGCCAGCTTTTCAGGTAAAAACACCCTCACCACTTCCCAACCCCTACTGGCTGGCCCAAGAGTCGAATGCTCTCATCTAAAAACAGGCCTTGTCTGAGCCCTTCGATAAGACTCTGGATACGCTCCTCGAGTGAGTCTTCCACTATGAACAAGGGTTCATTGTTTCAGCAGAAATCACTGGCCTTGTGGCCTGGCCGAGCCGTGCAACCGTCACCGGAGTAAAGGCGGGCAGTGTGTAAGCGTAGCGAGTTTGCACGCCGCCGGTGTCGGTGAACCGCGCAGGGCACCCGAAGGGCCAGGCCACGGCCAACATGGTTTTGGCCACTTTTGCCGAAACAAAAGTGGCTCGTCTGCGGGAACGAGACCCGGCAATACTAAAAAAAATAGTTTCACAATGAAAAGGGGTGGGAATACCGGTGAGGAAGGGATGCACTCAGGTAAAAACGATTTCAGGTCCATTGGCCTCCATACTCAACGCAATCGCGTAGATGCCGAATTGGGGAACCCAGTGAGCATGCCTGCGATAGTCATCGAGCCAGCATTCAGGAAGATCCATATGGGTCAGGATATGGTGAACGTACATGTCACGAAAATCCTGATCTTTTGTCACTTGGAAAAGCGTCCAGAATGTCCAGGAGCGGCTGAAGTTAAGTCCTGCGGAATGTGGCGTTGGAGCGGTAAGAAGCGGTTCCATGGTCAAACTCTCTGGGCAAAATGACTGAAGCCACCGCAAGGATTCTTCTTTGGGAAGAATAGTCAGAATGGTTCTGGTCCGTTGAAGAGAGGCTGCGAAGAACTCATTCGTGATGTGGTCGTATGACCGGGGCAATGCTTCATCAAGAGCGACGATTCGAAGTCGAGCAAACTCACGAAGCTTCTCGCACAACCCGACGTTTCCCCTCCATTTGCTCCATTCCCACAAATTCAGCAAAGCCCACGACAAATTCCCATATTCTCGTCGTTGAGCATGGTGAATCACCGCTTCATCGAAAAGAGAAAAGATCCATTTCTCTAGCCCTGAGGCGATTTCCATAGCCAACGGTTGTAAATCAGATTTCCCCCACCCCTGCTCACGTTCTTTCGCCAGCTTCAACAACCAGGCAAAGCCATACGGCATTTCATGCTCAAGTTTTCCTTGTCTGAATGAGGTCAATTCGGCCTCCACACACGCAGGCGTGAGTGCAACCTCGACGTTATCAGCCCAGCGAGTTTGTCCGGTGAGTCGCGCCGCCGTTAATAAGGCATACGCCCCATGAACACTAGAATGCCAATCAATACATCCATAGAAGGCCGGATGGTGGGTATCTCGTCGAAGAAAGCTCTCTGCTACCCTCTCGGCCAACGCCATCAGGTCATGCCCACGCCGATCACAAAAAATTTTCCAGTCGTGAGACTCTTGGCTAGATTCTTGAGTAGACATTCGCCTATGCTTTCCCTTTACAATTCAAATGATTCCCCAATGCGGATACGTGATCCGCTGTTGAACTGATGACTATGCCAATATCTTCCGAACGTCTTAATCTCTCCATCGATACAACTTCAGGTGAGATGCATGCCCAAGTGGATGTCCCCACCGGGATCATACCTATTACCAACATTGTGCCCGTGCTTCGGTCATTAGGCGAACAAGCGCAGGACCTTGAAGTGTCCAAAACCCTCCAAAGCGGGAAAACCATCTCTTGTCAGAAGGGATGCGCCGCCTGTTGCCAACGTATTATGGTCCCGGTCTCCCCACCTGAAGCTTTTGGGTTGGCAGACATGATGAAAACCTTACCAAAGGACCACCGAGAACGAATCGAACACCGTCTGGCAGAAACGCGCGCGCAGTTAGACACCGCAGGTTTTCTACCATTGTTACAAGATTTGGCCGAGTCTCCTCGCCAAAAATCTGATGCGGAAGTCGACCCCGTTAATCGGGCCTATTATGCTTTACGGATTCCCTGTATTTTTCTCGAAAATGACGCCTGCTCCATTTATGAACATCGTCCAGCCGCTTGCCGGGAATATTTAGTGACCTCACCAGCCGACTTGTGTGAGGACACCGAAAGAAATCCTGTTGACGTACTCCATATTCCAATCCGAGCCGGCACGGTATTGAGTGTCCTGTGGGCAAACCTCACTGGAGGACCCGTTCGGCTCATGCCTCTTCCCGTGGCGTTTGAGTGGGCCGACACACACCAAGACCTCAATACCCAAACCTGGAAAGGTTCTGACCTCTTTCAGAAAGCGATGGAAGGACTCGGGAAATTTTTACAACAGACGCGTGCAGCCTTTACGCAAAAGAAGACTGAGGAATAACCGCCCTCCCCATTATCTCTCACCATTCACAAACGCCCCAGCACCACACGAAAGGCACTCATGAACTTTGATCCAGCCATCGCCGCCCACCAAGCGCTTCAGCAAGCCGAACAACAGGGAGAACTGGGGGATTTTGAAACCGCCATTCTTGAAGCCGAAGAGATCTTCTCGACGGTACAAGGGCCAAAAGCCACAGCGGCCTTTGACGTGCTTCAAGGATTTGGCGAGAAACTTCCTCAGGCTCAACGGTTCCAAGAATATCTGATTTATATCACCTGGCAACAAGTGACGGAAGGTCCACTCGCTCGATATTTTCAACATGGCTTGGATGCCAGCAACCGGTTTCTCGAACAGTTTGCCAAGGAGATCGAAGGCACGCCAACGCAGCAACATATTTCAGCCATTCGAGAATCCTTCCAAGGGGGATTGGGTATCGAAACTGAGGAGGTCATCGAGGAGCACGAAGAAGATGCCTTCCAGGGAGGCGACTAACGAGCATTCCCTTTTCCTACCCGATCCTTATTCCTTGGAGATACCCGATGAACCAAACACCCTCCCCAGAACACATCATGAAAATCGGCATGGCCTTTTGGGGTTCAAAAACCCTCCTCAGTGCCGTTGAGTTAGAAATTTTCACCGAGCTGGCTCGCCAACCATTGGATGCTGACGCATTACAGACCCGGTTAGGGTTACACCAACGTAGTGCGCGTGATTTCTTCGACGCCCTCGTCGCATTAGGCATGTTGAACCGAGACAATGGGCTCTATGCCAACACCCCGGATACCGACCTTTTTCTCGACAAGGCCAAACCCTCCTATATTGGTGGATTTTTAGAAATGGCGAATGCCCGGCTTTACCGTTTTTGGGGCTCACTCACGGAAGGGCTCAAAACCGGTCTCCCTCAAAATGAAGACAAGGAAGGCGGAGATTTTTTTGGCACATTGTACGCTGACCCCGTCAAACTGAAAAGCTTCCTTCAATCCATGACCGGATTAAGTATGGGCGCCAGTAAAGCCATTGCCCAACAGTTTCCCTGGGACAAGCATGAAACCTTTTTTGACATTGGATCGGCTCAAGGAGGCCTCGTCGTTCAAGTAGCCTTGGCACATCCACATATCAAAGGCGGGGGTTTTGATCTCCCGGCAACCGGTCAAATATTTGAAGAATATATTCAGTCCAATGGACTGAGTGATCAACTGCAATTTATTCCTGGCAATTTTTTTCATGATCCCTTGCCCAAGGCCGATGTCTTATCCATGGGGCACATCCTCCATGACTGGAATCTCGAAGAGAAACAAATTTTAATTGCGAAGGCCTACGACGCCCTTCCAGATGGCGGCGCACTGATCATTTTTGAATCTTTGATTGATGACGAACGCCGGACGAACGCCTTCGGATTACTGATGAGCTTAAATATGCTCATCGAATTGTCTGGGGGATTCGACTACACAGGAGCGGACTGCACCGCCTGGCTAAAGAAAGCTGGATTTCGTGAAACCCGAGTGGAACACTTGGTTGGACCCGATTCCATGGTCATTGGTATCAAATAATATCCAACGTGATAAAAGTTGCCCAAAAGAATCAAAAGCTATCTACTCAGCAACGTTGGCCGGTGCCCATGGAGGTCAAGCCCAGCCGCATTGAGGGTCAAGGTCTGTTTACCAAAATTCCTTTACGAGCAAGGCAAAAAATTGGTGAATTCACGGGAGAGCGCATTACTCAGCGCGAAGGTCGAAAACGAGCGAAACTGCAAAAATGTATCGCCATTGTCGAAATCAACCATAAACTTGCCATTGACGCCACAAACGAAACCTCCGGCTTTCGGTTCATCAATCATTCCTGCTCACCCAATACCTTTATAAGAATAATTAGGGAACGAGCCGAGTTCTATGCTCTCCATTCCATCAACGCTGGCACTGAACTCACCGTCGACTGTTGCCCATCTCACCACAATGGCACACTGCCCTGCACCTGCCAGAGTCTTCATTGCCGGCGATTTATCTAAGCTCCTCGGTTAGCCAAAGAACCCAGCTTCGATTCACTATGCAATGGAGGTCGAGGTGCCCAACGCCCGCGCAACCTCCTGAGCGAGGACCTTCTCCCCTTCACTAATTTGTTCTCCGCCAAATCCTAAAAATCCACCTTCCTTCGCCGCCTTGGCAACATTTTCTGCCACCGTCATCACCCAGACCTTATAACCTTGGGCTTCTTGCAAACTTACTTTATTGGCCAAAAGCGCCTTCACTGCACCACAATCTTTGATTAATTGATCACCAAGTTGCTCCTGGGTCTTAATCCCTTTTTCTTCTAATCGGGCTTTAGCCATTTCCTGGTATTGTTTTGCCTTTTCCATAATTTCATCACGGGATTCTAATTTTGGCAGAATTGTCTGAATCAACTGATTATTAGGATAGTCTTTGAGAGCAGAGGCCTGAGATTTCATGCTAACCCAAACTTCTTTCATCGTTCCAAACACTCCGCTCGATTCAGAAAAAACCATCGCCGTACCAATCATGGCCGGTGTACTCGCTAAGAGAAATAACTCCTCTTCAGTTAACGGATCCTGAATATCCATGATGCACCCTCCATTTTGAAAATTCCAGAAAGAGACGCGCCACGCAGAGAACATGGTTTCAAAATCGGAAGCTTCCTGCGAGGCAAATTACTACCCACACACATGTTTAAAAATTTTGCGACACGATGGGCAAAGGAAATAAATTAAAGGGAGGGGGTAGAAAACAAAAAAAGTATACTAAATTTCACTATTTAATGCACACCAATCACTCAACAGAAGTGTACGTTTGCAAAAAATTGGGAATTTACCGTATCGGACATTCTTCAAAGAGAGGGACACCATCCTTATAGGGCATGGTACTGCAGACCCACTCTCGACAGGACCAACCCATCTTTTCCTGTAAACACTTCCTTTTTTCTCTCGTCCCCACATCAGTCTTTGAATATTTGATACAATAAGAAAAAGCCCCCTCATATACCCGATCCACTCAATTTCAATTCAAAGGAGAACCGAATGAGAAAAGAAAATGAAGTTCAGATGACCAGGGACAGCCCAACCGTATGGGGGTCTCGACTACTCATTTCCTGTCTGTTTGGCAGCGCCTTGATTGTTGGTGCCGGAGCAGCTTGGGGCGGTGGGGGCGGCCATGGACATAAACATGATCCAAAATCAAAAATGGAACGGATGACTAAAAAGCTGGATCTCACGCAAGAGCAACAAGACAAGATTCTTCCCATCCTGCAAGACAAGCATCAAAAGATGGAAGCCCTTCATAATCAAATGAAGGACGTGCGCGAGAATGCCACGGCTCAGGTCGAAGCGCAGCTCACTCCTGAACAAAAAGAAAAATTCCAAAAGTCCAGGGAGGAGCGGAAGGCAAAGATGAAGGAATACAAGGAAAAGCATGGAAAAGGCAAAGGGCATGAAAAAGGGAAACATGGCAAGGATAAGGACCACGATTAATTCTTGTTGGCCAACCGGAGGCTGGGTCGCTCGATCTCGTGGGCACCCGGCCTTTGTTTGAAAAACAAATGGGAATTGGGGGGGGGGGGGGATGTCTCTCTTTCAGGAAATTTCTAAGCTTGCACGAAACAGAGAAAGACGTTCATCCAATAAATCGGGAGACAGGTAGACAGGTTCATGCGACACACACCAAACTGGGCTCAACGAATTGGGATCGGACCTCAACCTCGGAATCACATGCCAATGAATATGCGGAACCTGATTGCCTAAGAGCTCTGAATTAATTTTTCGGACATCAAAAATTTTGGTCATGGCTTCCCCCACCCGACTGACTTCTTCAATCAGGGCTATTCGCACCTCACGAGTCAATTGAAACAACTCGGTGCGATGATCTTGAAGAACCAGGACCATCCAGCCAGCAAAGAACTGATCCTCAAATAAATATGCCTTAGTCAACCCAAGATCACTAATAAAATGATCCTCAAGAGGCCAAACCTTCTTGCAAATTTTACAGGAAACGCACTCACGCATAAGACCACCACATGAAGATTATTTTATGCATTTCTTTTCCTCTACCGCGTAGGTAAGATGCCAAGACGTTCATCGACCATCACACGCGGCCAAAGGAATTTTTCTCCTACACTCCTGAATACCTACCAATGAACGAAAGAGTCGAACTTCGAGCCAGCTACCGGTATATCAAAGACCACCCCTGGGTTGTTCAAGGAATCACCGGATTTCTCTCTGCCTATTTCATGGAACGTCCAGGGTTTCAAGTCAACAAACATTTTGATGAACTGGAAACTGGCATGCATGTCTGGGTCTGTGACATTCCTCCCAACATGAAATTCCGCATTCTCCTCCGGCGCCTGAAAGAAGATATTCCTCCCTGCCACTATCAACAAGTAGAAACCGAAGCTACTACCTGCCCTCAATACTTTCTTGATAGCCCAAACACCGAAACCCCATAGCAGGACAGGCTTCTTCATTACCGTACATACTGGAAAATAATATCGAAAAAATAACAATAGAGAAAAATAGGAAGGGGCAATCCCATGAAGGTGCCGAGAAAATAATGGCGAAAGCGAATATCCGCAAGAGCCAGGGCATAGGTTAGAGCTGGAAGGGTTTGAAACAACAGCCGCAAGGCGGTGATGGAGGCAATAGGACGTTCATCCAAATGAGCGAAAATTGTATCCGCCCAACGATGATTCAAACGACGAAGCGCCGTCCCACCGAAATGACGAATAAGAAAAAAACTCAAAGTAGAGGAACAGAGCCCCGCAATGAACGTGGCCACACCACCCCATTCTTTTCCCAAAGCAAATACCGCCCCCACCAAAAACACCCAGCCTGGCACATACAACAGATTGCCCACACTAAACGCGAGACAGAACAAGACCAGACCCACGAAGGTATGCTGCACAAATAACGCACGAATCGTGTCAGGAGAAAGTTGAGCTCGTAGACCCGTCAACTCAACGAAAAGGAACAGAACGATGAAAAAGCCCCCAATCAACAGCAGCTTTTTCTTCGGGTCAGAAGTAAGAGCAACAGGCATAGACTGAAATACGAAAAAAATCTCTTGGGACAATCGTTCTGTAGGGAATAGTCGAAGAAAAATGAACTATTGGCGTTTCTCGAAATTTTGATAGAGTATACTATGAACACAAAAAATAAAAAATCCTTTTGGAGAATAGGGACCAACGATGCCACCCACACCTGAACACCTATCCCGGCGAAAAATCCTTAAAAGAAGCGCGGGGATTGTTGGCGTGATCATGAGCGGGCTATTCACCCACCACGGCTTGGCCGCGTTCCTCGCCGAACCAACGCCCATCCAAGCGTTAGGGCCATTTTTTCCTGATGAGGGAGATGAGGTCGATGCCATTCGAGAAAACTCTGATCCCAGCCTCCCTATCAGCGAAGCAAATGACCAAGACCTCACGTTCGTCAAGGGTCGCAAGGGGAAAGCACTAGGGCAGCTGATTTATCTCAGCGGACAAGTTCTCGATGCGAAATCCGGTCAGCCCATCCCCCATGCCGTGCTCATCATGTGGAGTGCCTCGGCATCAGGGCGATACAACCATAAAGGAGACGACGGCGTATACAGCTTTCCTCATCCCAAAACCGGCAAGATCATTGAACGAATCCACGACGAACATTTCCAATATTGGGGAAAATCCGTCACGAATAAACAAGGAGAATATTGGTTTAAAACAATCGTGCCAGGATTTTACCCCATCGATCTCCAGGCCAAGCTCTATCGGCCCTCGCACTTACATTTCAAAATCATTGCTCCGAATTCCTCAACTTTCGTCACACAACTCTACTTCAGAGGAGACAACATTTCCAATAATGTCCTCAATCAAGAATTACTACCAAATGATGTGGTGATTGTGGATGCTGGGCTTACTCCTGAAGAACAAAAACGCGTGATTGTTGACTATGCACCCGATCCATCAGGGAAAATTACGGATGGGTTGGTTGGCCACTACAACTTTGTGATTCCTTCTTAACAACCAGTCTTCGAGGACAAGCCCCATAAAATGGAGCGAGGTATGCGCTAGAAACGGCATTCATTTTTTTGCTCCACCTCACCATGAAACCCATTGCCAATCCGCCAAATCCCTTTTCTTCAGAAACCCGTGAGCTTCTTGTCCCCGCCGCCGCCATCACTCCTGATATTTTCAAAGAAACGGCCCAAACGATCCTCAGTCACAATAATAGCCCAGACCTTCCTTTTCGCTGGAGTCTCAACCCCTATCGTGGCTGTTTTCATGCATGCGCCTATTGTTATGCACGTCCATCTCATGAATATTGGGGATTTGGAGCAGGGACCGATTTCGAGTCAAAATTGGTAGTGAAAATCAATGCCGCGACCAAATTGAAAGAAACCTTCTGTAGGCCATCATGGGACGGCGACCTTATTGTGTTTTCCGGTAATACCGATCCCTATCAACCCCTCGAAGCCGAATACCAGCTCACCCGTGCGTGCCTTCAAACTTGCGCGACATTCAGAAATCCAGTGGGGATCATTTCCAAATCTGGCCTTCTCACGAGAGACATCGATGTCTTTCAAGAACTTCAGAAGACCGCTTGGATACGAGTCTTTCTCAGTATTCCATTTGCCTCTGATGACGTTGCCAGAAAAGTGGAGCCCCAGGCCCCTTCCATTTCCAAAAGATTGGCCACCATGGAAACCTTGGCCAAAGCGGGCATTCCCACAACCGTCTCAATCGCCCCCGTCATACCTGGACTTAATGAACACGATATTCCTACCATTCTTACCCGAGCACGAGATGCGGGTGCTCAAGAGGCAACATTCATCCTCCTTCGCCTCAATGACAACGTGGAAAAGGTGTTTGTCGAACGCATGACTAACCATTTCCCTGATCGTATCCAAAAAATCATGACCCGTCTCAAAGAAGTGCGCGAAGGAGCCGTGGGAGAGCAACACTTTTTCAAACGGCATCAGGGGAAAGGAAAAACCTGGGAAATCATTGCCCAACTCTTTGAACAGTCCTATAAAAAGCTCGGCTTCCCAACTGTCCCTACAACACCCATCCCTGCAACCTTCAAACGACCTGGCCCCACCCAACTCTCTCTCTTTTGACCCGCCATCTAGGTTATCTCCAAAAGGCATTACCCGTTTGGCAAGCTCCTCACCGCTCAAGTACAATCCTTCACCAGTTTACCAACCCCTCACTCGCAACTGACGATGGAGTCCCTAGTTAGTGAATTAGCCAAACATTGATTCCCCACCTTGGACCTTCCCGTGAAAATGGATATCCAGGCTCATCCGTGATTTCCAGGATGCCCGCTTCCCAGAGCATGGCAAAGACGTTGAGGAGAGGGTGCTTTTACCTACAGATTTTATAGAAAGAGCATATGGAAAATTTATTGATACTCGGCACAACAAAACGGTCAACAAGATTTTTTACCCCTCTCCTATTAATACTGCCATGTCTTATTTTTTTTGGCTGTTCTGAACCCAAAGAACCATGGGACCTTCACACCGACCAAGGCACAACCCTTTTGGAGCAAGGAAAATTTCCCGAAGCAGAGGAAGAACTGAACAAAGCCATGACATTAGCTGAGCAATTCAAAGACCAAGACCCTCGACTCATTCAATCGCTCACGAACCTCGCAATTCTGGCCAATGCCAAAGGCAAACCCGACGAAGCGGAAGCATTACTCCAACAAACCATCAGCATCCATGAAAAAGCACCAAACCCTGAAACAGCGAATCTGGCTGCGAGCCTCAGCAATCTTGGTGCTCTGTATGTGACGCAGAAAAAATTCGACCAGGCTCAACAACATTTTGAACGAGCCATCACAATCCGTGAACACGCACAAGGACCTGACGATCCAGAAACCATTCGCGATATCGAAAACTTGGCCGGATTGTTTGTTCGACAAACTCAGTATGCCAAGGCCGAACCCTACCTCAAACGCGTCCTTGAGAGTAGCGAAAAAGCGAATGAGTCTGAGTCCCCCAAACTCGTTGAACCCCTTAACAATCTGGCCCTCCTCTATCGGGCACAGGAAAAATATGATCAGGCCGAAACGTTGCTGCAACGTGCCCTGACAATCAAAGAAAAACAATTGGGCCCATCTAATCCTAACCTGCTCGGTAGTCTCAATAACTTGGCCCTTCTTTACAGCTCAGCCAAACAACTGACCAAAGCCACCCCCCTATTAGAGCGCATGGTGACTATTACCGAAGAAGGATTTGGGAAGGAACATCCACGAGTCGCGATCACGCTCAACCAATTAGCGGAAATTCACCGACTTCAGAATCAACCAGAGCAAGCCATTCCCTTCATTCAGCGAGCCATTAGCATTATTGAAAAAGCCGAAGGGCCTGAACATTCCGGACTTACCGGGCCGATAAACAATTTAGCCGTTCTCTATTTTAATACAGGACAATATAAAAAGGCCGATCCTCTATTTCAGCGAGCCATTACCCTCACTGAACAAACCATGGGCAAAAGTCATTTTCGAGTTGAACGCGCGCTCAGAAATTATGCTCAATTATTACGAAAAACGGGGAGGACGGAAGAGGCACTCTCTCATGAGTCCAGAGCAGATGACATCCTGGCCAAGAATACAGCAGGCCCAACCAAAAGTGATTAGCCCTTAAAATCCATACCAACATGTATCGATCAGGTTCAACCGTCTCTACAATAGTCCACATTGGATCTGAATCGAATACTGTTGTTCATTCCCTAACCGTGAGCCCTCTTCTTTTGCTCAACGAGAAAGGCGTTTGCCATATGATGCGAGTCACTACCTTATCGTCGATTGCATAAGACTGTTGGCATGAGGTGGTGAGAACCTCTGAAAACCTCGATGGCGTTCAGCAAGTTCCAACACGGAAAAGTCTTGTTCTAGAAATGAACGAAAGGTAGATTTGTCCTGAACATCGTTACCGAGATTTGCAACTATTTGTTAGCAATCATTTTTTATTGAAACTTAGCAACCGCATGATGGTCCCCATCTTTTCCAAAAAACTGCATAGCTGCCACTCTCCATCAATAAGGTGGCTATAAGGGATCCCATCTTTCCACCTCCAAGGATGACGACTTGACCCATATCGACAAATCCTCCTTCTTCTTGTTCTAAGCCATTCTCCATAAAAGGCCATCATTTGATCTTCTCCTCGTCCCTGAATAAAATAGGCTTCTTTTATGTATGAATCCTGTTTTCTCAATAGCCTTGATAGGGTTTCCTGGCCAACACCATGAACGCAATCTTGTTCAGGGAAATTCAAAAAAAACGATGGAACCCATTTATCATCATGATTCTATGCCTAATCTTCAATTCTTTAGATACGATTCGAGCCGCCCCGAAGAACCCAGAAAAGACCTCAGTCTTGGAATTGACCTTCACAGGAACAGGCCCCGAAAAGACAGAACCCTTCACAGTCGACGATGGATGGGAAATACGGTGGGAAACAGAATCTTCCTCATTCAAATTATCCGCACATGGGTCGGCCAAGCGACTCTATGTTGCCCCAACGAATGAACGCGAGGAGGCTCTAAGATGGTTTGAAACGAAGCAACCTATTGTGTTGGCCAATAGCACCAACAAACACGGGACCGCCATTCATCCCTTGGGTGGGACCTTTTATCTCCAAATCGTGGCAAATGGCCAATGGAGCATCCATCTGCAAACAATTAAAGACACCAAAGATTACTTAGATGTTCCATATACAGGAGCTCCCTAATAAGACTCTTACCAAATTTTGGTAGATGACGAAAAAATTCATTTATGATTCACAATCCAACGGGGAGAAAAATGAATGGCAAAATTGATTCCTCAACCAACGAGAATTGAAGCGGCGGGAAATAAGCCCAAACTTATTGACGAATTTTTTGGACAGGTAAATTCTGGCACGCCCGGAATCAGCATTGCGCGCATGCAAAGTCCTTCTGGATGGGTGGAGCCAGGGCAGACACCGAAGTTTGATGAATATACAGTCGTCCTACGCGGCATGCTCAAAGTAGAAACTAACCAGGGCTCATTCGAGGTAAAAGCCGGTCAAGGAGTACTCACTTCAAATGGAGAATGGATTCGCTACAGCACTCCAGGCCCAGACGGGGCTGAATATATTGCGGTGTGCCTCCCCGCCTTCTCACCGGATACGGTTCACCGAGACCCTTCATGAAGCCAGGGACGTTTTTCCGGGTCCCTCCAGAAAGGACGGACTATCCAGGCTTGATCTCTATGAATAGAATTGGGAATAACAAGAGTCTTTTGTCAAACATATATATTAGTAACGATACCCGCGGCGGTAGCCATGGCGGTAAAATCGAGGACCATAATAATGCGGTTGCCCATAAAACGGCGATCCCCCCCAATATCTGTCTTGGCCAAAACGAAGATTGAGGCCAAATGGCGGATACAAGTCCCCCGAGGGAGCGCTATACCAATCAGAACGCTTCCGCGTGAGCTTTCGCTCCAACTCTGCCGTAACTGATTTTTGTTGCGCAACCTGTTGCTGAAGCTGTTGAACCGTCTGTTGTTGGATTTCTAAATCCTTTCCTAATTTGGAGATTTTTTCTTCTTGAAGTTCGACAAATGTTCGAATGCACCGATCCTGGGCTTCCCCAGAAAAACCTGTACATTCCCAGGAAACAAGCAGGTCTGCTCCACTCACCGACAGAGGCCAGAGCATAACGGCCAAAACACCAACACGGCCTATACGACCAACCCATGCTGAATGTTGAAAATTCACAGGTGGAATTTGCATAATTTCTCCTCCTCTGGTTCAACTATCTTTATTCTATCAAGAAACGAAGAAACGATGCTGATTCAGGCCTTAAGGGACAGACTCAAGAGAGTAATCTCATCAAAATATTGATACAATTTCATTGAAATCATAGTCTAATCTTAACTAATCACAAATAAGGTTGTGGCAATCCTCTATGCCTAGCAAAATAATAGACTTCACTGACGGAAGGATCCGCTGTGGATGGGTGGGGAATAAGCCCCATTTCATTCCTTATCATGATCAAGAATGGGGTGTACCTGTTCACGATGAGCACCGCCATTTTGAAATGCTGATTCTTGAAGGAGCCCAGGCAGGATTATCCTGGTCGACGATTTTACTTCGACGTGAAGGCTACCGAAAAGCCTTTGCCAAATTTGATCCAACTAAGGTGGCTCGCTTTGATTCCCGGAAACAACTCGCCCTCCTTAATAATACCGCCATTATTCGGAATCGCCTAAAGATTAAGTCTGCTATTACGAACGCCAAGGCTTTCCTAAAAGTACAAGACGAGTTTGGATCCTTTGACGCGTACATCTGGCAGTTTGTGGGTGATAAGCCAAAAATTAATTATTGGAGGGACATGTCAAAAGTTCCTGCCACCACGCCGGAAAGCGATGCGCTCTCCAAAGATCTGAAAAAGAGAGGTTTTAGTTTCGTCGGTAGTACTGTGATTTACGCGCACATGCAAGCCGCTGGGTTGGTGAATGATCACACTATTGATTGTTTTCGACATCCCTCAAACGGAAACCCCCGAATTTCACGGAATAAAGCCACAAGCAAGAGCACTCGGTCCGGGACCATCTCATCGGGGAATGCTCTACCACCCAACCAGGGTAAGACAACAAAAGGGAAGCCACTGAAAATCTGGCTCAAACGGATCTATGAGCCCCCAAGCGCGGAGGATGGATTTCGAGTGTTGGTTGATCGGCTTTGGCCACGAGGGCTTTCTAAAGAGGCGGCGCATGTGGATCTCTGGCTTCGAGATGTTGCCCCTTCAACGGCCCTACGAAAGTGGTTTAACCATGAAACCGGCCGGTGGAAGGAATTTACGCGCCGCTATGCGTCAGAATTAGATCAACAGAGAGAGGCCGTCGAACGGCTCAGAAATATGGCAAGGACAACAAAACTTACCCTGCTATTTAGCGCTTCAAACCTAGAACACAATAATGCTGTTGCCTTAAAGAGTTATGTGAATCAGTCAATTGTATCATAGTAATATCTGATTCCATTTCCTGGAATCGAATAGAGTCAAAGTCAAATAAATGAAACCAGTTGTACAGGAAGATAGAACCGGATGTGGGTTGGCCAGTGTCGCAACTCTGGCAGGGATGAGTTATCAGCAGGTGAAAAAAGTAGCAGGCCAATTAGGAATTAGCGTCCAAGAAGACTCCACACTCTGGTCAGATACGAGGTATATTCGAACACTCCTCGCACATTACGGTCTCGCTTCATCTCCTAACACGAGGTCTTTCAAATCTTGGGACACTTTACCCCCATTGGCATTATTGGCCATTAAATGGCATAAACCAAATAATTACGCCTTTTGGCACTGGGTTACTTTTTATCGAGGACCAAAAGGTGCTGTTGTTTTTGACCCCAAGCGAGAATTGCACACCAATTCCCGAACAGATTTTGGCCGAATGAAACCTAAATGGTATCTCGCGGTGACGATTCCTTAATTATTTTAATTTCGCAATTACATGGACCGCAGAACTCGCCTAACCTGTTCCCTTATTCTTGTGTTGAGCCATTCTGTGTACATTTCTTACAGTGCAGAGACGCCTTCAGATTTTTCTATCGGTGAAACCCCCCTCATAAGCTACCCCGCCACCGACAAATCTGTAGAGGCCGGGCTACTGAAAATTCGTGAAGGATTGCGGGACTCACCAGAATTCCAAACTAATGATGCACCAACCCACCGCCGCTCGGCCAAGACTTTAAGCCAACAAGGCGATCCCTCTGGAGCCATTGAAGAATATCAGATCGCACTATCGTTGGACCCCATGCTGGCAGGAGCCTACCGGGAACTCGGAGCCGTCTACATTGATACGCACGAATAGGGACGGGCTGAACAGGCATTAGGGAAAAGCGTTGAACTGAACCCCCAAGACCAACAGGCCTTGTATTGGCTTGGGCGGTCGCTCATGGCTCAAGAGCATTTCTCTCAAGCTCGCAACGCGCTGGAAAGGGCCACCCTCTTAGCCCCCAACGATGCCGAAACTCATTCTGATCTCGGACTTGTCTTAATGGCTCAAGGGCAAATCCTAGAAGCCAAACACACATTGAGACGAGCCATTCACCAACAACCTGATTTTGCGGAAGCCCATTACCGACTTGAACGAGTTCTGGCCGCAAGGAATGACGCTCAACATCTTATGCAGTCAGCTCAAGAAATTCTCCATACTCTGTTTCGTCGGGAATAATCTTTCAGGCCTACAAAAAAGACCAGCCCGTAGGAGTGATTCCCACAGGCCAGTCTTTCAACAGAAAATTATGGGATAATTTTCTTTACTTGCCGAGACCATCAATCGTCTCGTTCGTG
The DNA here is from genome assembly GCA_029261275.1 of Nitrospirales bacterium. Classification (GTDB taxonomy): domain Bacteria; phylum Nitrospirota; class Nitrospiria; order Nitrospirales; family UBA8639; genus Nitrospira_E. Next base: position 7,327 of record JAJDBR010000170.1, on the reverse strand, counting down.
GTTTCCTTGGCTGACTCTTTAGCCTGATCCACCAAACTCCCAGATTCTGTCGTTGATGCATCTTTGGCTTCAATCGCTTTATTTTCTGTGCTGTCAGCCGTTTCCTTCGCACTAGTCGCCATGGAATTAGCTTTTTCAGTAGCATCGACCGCCTGATCAAGCATCCCAGCAAATGAGGCACTACCAATTCCCATCACAAAAAGGGTGGCACATACGATAACGATCAATTTTTTCAAGGGACACCTCCGGGTAAATTATGAGAAAAAAGAGGGGCTTAAAGGGGGAGCAAGTACCTTGCACAGGTTAGACCAAGAAAGTCAAATATACTTCTTCGCAAAAACTGGCATTCCCTACCCTTTCACGCAGACAACCTGACGTAACGTATGCACAATATCGACTAAGTCACGTTGCGCCTGCATGACCATTTCAATTGATTTATAGGCTCCTGGCGTCTCGTCAATCACTTTTTTATCTTTTCGGCATTCGACCCCTTTGGTGGCAAACGCATGATCGGCCAGCGTAAACCGTCGTTTCGCAGCTCCTCGTGACATCGCCCGACCGGCTCCATGGCTACAACTCTCAAAACTTTCAGGATTCCCCTTACCTCGTACGATGTAGGAACGAGCGCCCATACTCCCAGGAACAATGCCCAAATCACCAATTCGAGCACGCACCGCACCCTTGCGAGTCACCCATACCTCTTGCCCATAATGTGATTCGGTAACCACATAATTATGATGGCAATTGACCACTTGCTTGGTAATCTCAAAGGATGGCACTTCTCCAGAATCGCGAATAGCTTGCACCAAGTTTTCCATCATGAGTCGGCGATTCGTCATCGCAAAGTCCTGTGCCCATTGCACCGCTTTGACATAATCATCAAAAGACTCTGTCCCCTCCTTTAAATAAGACAAATTCACATCGGGTAAATTTCGCATCCATTTCCGCATGTCGCGTTTGGCTAACTCAATAAAATACGTTCCGATACGATTCCCTACTCCTCGTGACCCACTATGCAACATGAACCATACCGAATCCTGAGTATCCACACACACTTCGATGAAATGATTCCCTGTACCCAAGGTCCCTAGATGATTCACATCATTCCCTCGATTGAGTTTAGGATGTTGGGCAAGAATCTCATTATACCTCGGTTTCAACCGCCCCCATTCCAGAAGGGCTTTAGAAGGAATTTTTTTCCAGGCTCCTTGATCATGTTTTTGCCCATTATTGGTTCGCCCATGAGGAACCGCTCGTTCAATCGTTGAACGAATGGTGCGCAACGAATCTGGCAACTGCCTGGCATTCAGAGTCGTTTGCACCGCCATCATCCCACAACCAATATCTACGCCAACCGCCGCAGGAATAATTGCGCCTATGGTAGGAATCACACTCCCAATCGTGGCTCCCATTCCCCAATGCACATCAGGCATGACAGCCACCCATTTAAAGACAATCGACAGGGAAGCCACATTACGCAACTGTTGTTCCGCCTCCGCTTCCAGGGGCACACCTCTTGTCCAGGCCTTTATCGGCACTCCTCCACTCGATTTAAGCAATTGATAGGACGATTCAGTCATCATTAAATGTCATTTCGCATTTAGGTCACAGAGTCACCTCGACCCTTGAAGGTCAGTTCAGCTATCGCGGACTTATCGAGTTCTCCCTTACCAATGGCAATGAGCCGTTGATATTGCTCCCTTGTGGCCTTGGCCAAGGGCAAAGATAACCCCACGGAATTTGCTATAGCACAAGCAATGCCAGAATCTTTCGCGGCATGGGCAGAGGAAAAATAACATTCATGATCACGGTTTTGCATATCGCTTCCATCGGTTTCTAACACACGTGAGGCCGCACCAGTCTGACTAAATACTTGTTGCAACATCGTGAGATCTAAACCAAGCGCTGCACCTAACCCAAGCCCTTCCGCTAAACCCGCCGTATTGATATTCATGACCATATTGACTAAGGCTTTAACTCGCGCGGCCTGCCCAGCTGCACCAATATGGCGAAGGTTTGCACTCAGCATGTCAAGAATTGGCTTCGCTCGCTCAAAGCTCTCTTGTTGACCTCCACACATCAGATACAGCCTCCCTTCACGAGCTTGTGGAATGCTACTGGCCATACAGGCCTCAAGGGATTGACCTCCCTGCTGTTCCACGAGAGCTTCTACATCAATATGCACATTAGGCGAAACGGTTGCGCAATTCACAAACAACCGTCCTTTCGCCTGCGCTAAAAGACTCGCCGCATTGTCGACAGCAAATATCTCACGCATAGCGTCATCATCAGTCACCACAGTAAAAACCACAGTAGCCAGTTCTGCAACTCGAGCTGGAGAAGATGCACATTCAGCCCCTATTTCATGGGAAAACGAGACCGCTCTTTTGGCATCGACATCATACACGGCCATCACCGAACCACCGACATCTTTAATGCGACGGGCCATATTGGCACCCATGCGCCCCAAGCCCACAAACCCAATACGTTCCATTGACAGTTCCATATCCTCCCCTTTCACAATCTCAATGCTATACGAAATAATCCAATGGGAAACGAAACAATCAGATTTCCCCTAATGACTACGATATATCTAATCCCTCATTATAGGATTTCCCTGAACTACTCCAAGAGTTCGCCCCATCCCTCCACACCTGGATTATTATCCAGATAGCAAGGACTGATAGAGCAACAAAAAACAACCCGGCAATTCATAGCAAAACTTCCCCTTCCTCCCTCTCTATCCTCCTCGACTATCGGGGATTCATTCCTGGTCGCATCATACCTAGAAATCTCTTATCAGCAACCCTCTGCCAATACTTCCTCCAAATTCCATCTGTACTTTCATAGAAGGCTTGGCTATTCTTGCAAAATCTTGATGAAAGGTTCTAGAAAAAATTTCATGACACCCCCCACGACATTCAGAGAGGAAATGATGGCAATGATTCTGACACGCTTCATCTTAGGAGTCTCTTTAGGTATCTTTCTCTATTCAGGAAATACTCTGGCGGCAGGTTCTTCGGAAGTGGGGAAGTTCGTGAATGCCCGCATTGAGATCGGCGAGATGATGATGAATTACTTTTCTGGCGGACGGTCGTACGGAGGCGATGGGCAGCGTCCCTCACCAGAAGCGATGCGCGAAATGGGAGCGGATATTAATTCGAAGCTCAGCGCGTTGTTGGCGACACATGATCTGACCATCGAGGAATATCGCCAACGTAGCCCAGAGGTATTCGCTAATGATGCGGCCGTGAAGAGCTATCTCAGCGAGCATCCAGATCTCAGGGAACGGTATGAAGCACTCCCTTTGGATAGGATGGGTGGCGGCAGCAGCGGCCGGGGTTATTGAATAGGCTTCGGTTGAGGGAAATGCCTTGCAAAATTGATCCCAACTAGAAACTCCGGAGATACACCCTGACCTACAACCATCAATATTGCTCTCTCAGTAACCGAATAGAGAACCATGCCTTATCAACCCATTGAGAATTACGGTCTTATCGGAAACATGCGCACCACAGCACTGGTGGGGATGAATGGGTCGATTGATTGGCTGTGCTTTCCCCATTTCGATTCCCCGAGTGTGTTTGCCGCTATCCTGGATGATGGCAAAGGTGGACGGTTTTCCATTGCCCCAGTTCCTAACCATGTCAAAACCAAACAATATTATTGGCCAGACACGAATGTGCTGGTCACCCGTTTCCATACGACCGACGGAGTTGGTCGCATGATTGATTTTATGCCGGTCGGAAAAGATGCCACTGATTGCACGCAACATGGGATTGTGCGACGTATTCAAACCATTCGTGGGACCATGACCTTTCGATTGGAATGTTTGCCGGCCTTCAATTATGGTCGTGACACGCATACTATTACGCTGAATTCCGGTGGAGCCATCTTTCGATCACCACACCTTTCCCTCCGCTTGGGTGCAACCATCCCCCTTCACCAAGAAGGCAATGCCCTTATCGCCGAGTTCACCCTGCAAGAGGGAGAAGGTGTCGATATCTGCTTGCAAGGCATGGAATCGGATAACCTCTCCACGGGATTTTGCCCTGAAATTCATGCTGAAGAACTCTTTACCCAAACCGTGAGCTACTGGCGGACCTGGTTAGCCAAATGCACCTACTCCGGCCGTTGGCGAGAAATGGTCCATCGCTCAGCCTTGGTGCTAAAACTCCTCACTTTTCAACCCACTGGCGCCATTGTGGCCGCTCCCACCTGTAGTCTTCCCGAAGGCATTGGGGGCGAACGCAATTGGGACTACCGGTACACCTGGATCCGCGATGCCGCCTTTACACTCTATGGACTTCTTCGTATTGGATTTACTGAAGAAGCGTCCCAATTTATGCATTGGCTGGAAGCTCGGTGCCATGAACTCGCGCCAGATGGCTCCCTACAAATCATGTACGGCATTGATGGACGTCATACCTTGACCGAAGAAACTCTGGATCATTTGGAAGGGTATCGTGGCTCGTCACCTGTTCGCATCGGCAATGGGGCCTATGATCAATTGCAACTGGACATTTACGGCGAGTTACTTGATTCCGTCTATCTTTATAATAAATTCACACCCATTTCGTATGATTTATGGAAACATCTTCGTCGCATGATTAATTGGGTCTGCGACAACTGGCAACGCACAGACGAAGGCGTGTGGGAAGTGCGGGGCGGGCAACAACATTTTGTCTATTCAAAGCTGATGTGCTGGGTGGCAGTGGACCGGGGGATTCGGTTGGCGGATAAACGTTCGTTCCCCGCCGATCGAGACCGCTGGCTGAAGGTTCGGGATACCATTTATGAAGAAATTATGGAAAAAGGCTGGGATGCCAATCGGCAAGCATTTATCCAACGATATGGGAATGACTCCTTGGACGCCGCCAACCTGATGATGCCCTTAGTCTTTTTCGTGTCCCCCACAGACCCACGTATGTTGAAAACCCTGGATGCCACGCTCCAAACGCCAGAAAACGGTGGATTAGTCTCCAACGGATTGGTCTATCGCTATAACATTGCCGAATCGACCGATGGTCTGAGCGGGGAAGAAGGCACCTTTAATATTTGTACATTTTGGTTAGTCGAAGCCCTGACTCGCGCCGGAAAGGCAGATCGCCGTCGACTAGATGATGCTCGGCTGATGTTTGAACAAATGCTCGGGTATGCCAATCACTTAGGCCTCTATGCTGAAGAAACGGGTCATCATGGCGAAGCCCTCGGAAATTTCCCCCAAGCCTTTACTCATCTCGCGCTCATCAGCGCCGCCTTCAACCTCGACCGCGCATTGGGCAAATAGGTCTTTCGTTTTCTCGTCCTGCTTTTCTCCCGACATCTTCTACATCTGCTAGCCTTCTAGTTCCTATTTGCTTTTCCCAGCAACTGCCCCGTAGGATTCTGTTAATTGCTTTCCAAATTTCTTTACTAGAACACTTTTGTTCCTTTAGAGGCTATTGAAAATCTTTCAGAAAGTAGACAGCAATCTTCACAACTTCCCTCAAACACTAGAATGGGTATTTGATGTTCACCTTGTTTGGATTGGGGTTTGTCCTAGGCCTACGGCATGCACTTGAAGCCGACCATGCGGCAGCCGTGGCCTCGCTAGCTACTCAAAAACGTTCGGTTTTTCAGGCGATGCAACAGGGAATTGTCTGGGGATTCGGTCATACCGTGACCCTGCTTCTGTTCGGCTCAGTCGTCCTCATTCTCGGTGTGGTCATTCCTGAGCGCTTCGCTGACGCCTTAGAATGTGCGGTTGGAGTTATGCTGGTAGGATTAGGCCTGGATGTCTTCCGACGCATGCGAAAGGAGCACATCCATTTCCATCTCCACCAACATGCTCATAGGGCTCCACATTTTCATGCCCATTCTCATGCGCCAAACATGCCCCATACCGTCGCCGCCCATCAGCATGCTCACTCACAAGGATTTCCCTACCGTGCCTTCATGATCGGACTCATGCATGGGATGGCTGGTTCAGCGGCATTAATTCTCCTCACTCTCAACACTGTCATGTCGCCCTCATTGGCCATGGGCTATATTGTTATCTTTGGATTAGGGTCCATCCTTGGCATGGGATTTCTTTCCGTCGTCATTGCCATCCCCCTCTGGTATTCTGCCCGTTCCCTGACCTGGGTACATCAGAGCATGCAAGGTGTGGTCGGACTTGGCACCATCTTGTTGGGTGGATACGTTATCTCCCAACATACGCACTGGTTCATGTAGAGCTTCCCGCAAGCCGTATCAAGATACTTCGCCCTCAAAAACCAAAGGACTTTTCGGGATTCAAATTGAACCTCAAAAAGCCCTCTGTTTATAAACCCGAAAACGAAAATTCAGCCGGTTATTCTTCGTGCATATGTTGGCTGAGATAGTTTTCAACGCCCACTTGTTTAATCGTTTCTATTTGCGTCTCAATCCAATCGATATGTTCTTCCTCACTGGTGAGAATAACTTCCAGCTTTCCACGCGTATTAAAATCTCCAACTTTCACGCAATGCTCGATCGCTTCAGTTAACAATTTGACGGCCTCATGTTCTACTCTCAAATCAGATTTCAGTTGTTCCGGTACTGATTCGCCAATCTTGAGCGTTCCCAATCGTTGCAAGTTTGGGAATCCGTCTAAAAAAAGTACATGTTCAATAATTTGTTCCGCATGCTTCATTTCATCAATCGCATGTTTGCGAATTTCGTTATGCAACAACGTATATCCCCAATTTCCACACATTTCGCCGTGTAGGAAATATTGGTTGATGGCAGTGAGTTCGTTCGTCAAAACTTTATTCAGAAATTCAACGACGCCTTTTTTGGCTTTCATGGGATCCTCCTTGCGTAAAAATGTACCGGCCCTTCAAACTCAAAATTTCTTCAATTCATTTAGAACCATGTTTTTTAATGTTGTTCATGATTCATAGGATATTTTATCGGTCATTTCCTAAAAACGTCAAGTCTTTTATGTAGGTGCAAATAACTAATACTGATTTTCCTTCTCAAAATCGTTGATCCGAATTTTCAAGATCACCGCAACCGACTGTTCTTTTGAAAATATCCATTACGAAATCTTCACGGCTGTTCCACTAATACTTACCATCAACATACTTCCCGACTCCCCCATCACTTCATAATCTAAATCGATTCCCACGATGGCGTTGGCTCCAGCCTCGAGGGCTTCTTCTTCAATTTCCCGGAAGGCTGTTTCCCTCGCTCGCGCCAATTCTTTTTCATAGGATCCGGATCGTCCACCCACCACATCTCGAATCTTGGCAAAAAAATCACGGAAAAAGTTGGTGCCGAGAACCGCTTCTCCAGTGACTACACCTAAATATTCCGTAATTCG
>JAJDBR010000169.1 GCA_029261275.1 Nitrospirales bacterium | reverse complement strand
CCCTACTAAACTCGTGAAGGTATAAATATCCAGCCCCCCTCCGATAGATATATATTGGTTGACTTTGTAGGCAAGTGTGGGCTTGAGGTTGATCAGGGGAAGAGCTGCGCTCTTGGTAATTGGGGAAATGGCACTATTATCAGGGTAATTGGCCTCCAGGGCAAAAGGAGAGTTTACGCCGAAACCGACACGCCAATTAGGAAGCTGAGACAAGCCGAGCGTGGGAAGGTCGGCTGTCAAGAAGAATGTACTGGGAGGAGGATTCGCAACACCTTTCCCGAGATCCCCTTTGACCGTTTTGCCTGAGGCGCTTTTGAACGTTGTTCCGCCACCGATGAACAAGGTCCCCGTTGAAAGATGGATGCCCTTCAACTGGGTCAGGCCCGCTGGATTATAATGAACGGCCGCGGCATCATCGGCCTGAGCAGACACAGCTGCACCTTGTCCGGTAGCTGAGGCGCTATGATCTAATACTCGAAACCCATCGGCTAAGAGTTCTTGAGGAAAGATGATGAGAAAAATGAAAAAAACGAGCGGCAAGAGAAGAAGGCGTGGCGTCTGTGGAGTCGACACATCTCCTCCATGAGATGAGTACAGGGTTGATAGGTGCAAAAAACGGGGGAAGTGTAAAAGTTGGTGAGAAATATAGCAAGATTGTCCTGCAAAGGCCAACAGGTGACAATGTGTAGACTATGTGGAAGAGTGACAATTCGATGGTGTCGTCGTTGTTCAATGAAAAAGGCAGATATGGAAACAATGGAGACAAGCAGATGAAGGTGAAAAAATTCTTACATACCCGAATGCGTGTGAGTGATATGGAGCACACACTACGATTTTATCGTGAGGTCTTGGGCTTGGAAGTGGTGGACCAAAAGGTTTCCCCCAGGGGATCTCATTTGGCCTTTTTAGCTGTTCCCAACAGTGAAGAACTGATTGAGCTCTGCAGCTTCCCGACGAGTGGTCCCGTGACGGTCCCGGAAGATCTTGTCCACTTGGCCTTTGAGGTAGAGGATATGGAGTCGATCATTCAAGAGTTGGAAGCCAAGGGCGTTCCGATCACAGATGGACCAACACAGTCCTCATCGGGAAGTCGTTTTATTTTTATTGATGCGCCTGATGGCTATGAAATCGAGTTGATTCAACGAGTCCCGGGCGTGGCCATCGTGTAATTCTCTGACCATTCGTTCCAATGAACCCTTCACCTGACCCAGCGTTCAATCGCCAGACGAGCACTTCAAAATTGCAGATGGATCACCTGGAGGGAAAGCTGAATCATCTCCCTAGAAAGCCAGGGGTGTATCTGTTTAAGGATCGCTCCGATGAGATTATCTATATTGGCAAGGCGGCGGTGTTGGCTGATCGCGTCCGATCTTACTTTCAAAAAGGTGCCGATTTGAGCCCGAAGATTCGGGCGTTGGTGACCCATACGGCTGATTTGGAAACGATTATTACTAGTTCCGAACTGGAAGCCTTACTTCTCGAAAGCAACCTTATCAAGCGCCATCGTCCCCGCTTCAATGTGGTGCTGCGAGACGACAAGCACTATCCCTATCTTCGGTTGCCGATTCACGACGATTTCCCTCGACTTTCAATCGTACGGGGTGTAAAAAATGATAAAGCGCTGTACTTCGGCCCTTACGTGCCAACCGGCGCGATGCGCGAAACATTGAGGGTGATCCGGAAAGTGTTTCCTTTAGCCACATGCAACATTGAGATAAATGGTACCGCGGATCGAGCTTGCTTAGAATTTGAGATCAAGCGCTGTATGGCGCCTTGCACAGGCAATCAATCCAAAGAGGACTATCATAGGATCGTGCGCCAAGTTCGGTGGTTCTTAGAAGGACGGGATCAGGAATTATTAGGATCTCTGCGAGATGACATGCACGCGTTGGCTGAGCGGGAGGCGTTTGAGGATGCCGCTCGTTTGCGTGATCGTATCGTGAAAATTGAACGAACCTTGGAAAAACAGCGGGTCGCGCAAATTGGTCCCGTCGATCAAGATGTGTTGGGGCTAGCTCGCGCTGGGACCGCGGTCGATGTGCAACTCTTGTTTGTGCGCGGTGGTCTGTTGATCGGACGACGAGATTTTTTCTGGGGCGATGCTGGAGGGGTTTCGGATGAAGAGGTTGTTCGGACGACGCTTGAGCAATTTTATCATAAAGCCGTTCTGCCTCCAAAAGAGCTGTTGCTCCCCGTTCCTATCGACGATCAAAAATTAGTGGAACAATGGTTATCGGAGAAAAAGGAGCAAGCCGTGCGGGTGTTGGTCCCTGAACGTGGAGCGAAGCATCATTTGCAACAACTGGCCCAAGAAAATGCCGTTGCCGCATTGAATGAACATCTTCGCGTGCAAGTCGAGGCAAAAGAAGCTGTTGAGGAATTGCAAAAGTTGTTGGGTTTGCCCATGCAGCCACACCGCATTGAGTGTTTTGATATATCCAATACCATGGGCGCGCAATCCGTGGCGTCGATGGTGGTCTGGGAAAAGGGCCGCATGAAAAAATCCGACTACCGACGGTTTCGAATTAAAACGGTGGAAGGGGCCAACGATTTCGCGAGTATGCACGAAGTTGTCAAACGCCGGTATGGAGGCAGTCTGGCCACCAAGGCTGGGAAGGTCTTGCCCGAGCCAGACTTGATTGTCATTGATGGCGGGATTGGTCAATTAGGAGCAGCCATGGAGGCGATGGCCGGCCTCGGACTGTCGCCGAGTGCTGTCTGTGGATTAGCGAAAGCGAAAGGTGAAAAAGACGAACGCATTTATCTACCCGGTCACAAGACCCCCATTGTGTTGCCGCTGAAATCTCCGGCCAGCCGTCTTGTGCAAACCATCCGAGACGAAGCCCATCGCTTCGCTATTACCTACCACCGCAAGCTGCGCAGCCAAGCACTCATCCCAGTCGTTTCTTCCAGGGTAGCCAAAAATAATAAGCCAGTTACCGTAAGAAGTTAGTTCTTGGTTCGATTGAGGGAATTTCCGATAGACCAACTCAGCATTATGCCCGTTGGTAACTAAAACAGAAGAACAACCCACAAAACCAACCACCCAAGGAGAGGCAAACCTCCTCCTGCATGCGCCCAATCCCCAAAAGCATCAAAGGGCAAAGCAATTGATAGAATGGCGCTGATGGCTGATCCATAATATGGTCCAGGAGAAAAGTCCGACTTGTAAATGATGGCTTGGCATCCAAGATATACAATTGGAATGCCTGGCATTACCCACAATAATATCCACACTCCAGTCATTTGATAGATGATTCCTGGAAATAGCCACCCAATGCAAAACATGAGAATGTAGTAAGAGATATATGATTTGAGGAATCTGAACATTTCATCTCTCTTATAGCCTGTTCCTGGAATAAGGATTTCTCAAGGTCTTTGGTGGTTTCACCGATGGTGTCTATAACAATAACATGATGGAGTAAGGAGCCTTTCATGCAGTGTCCGCGTTGTCAGGGAACAATGATTGTTGACCACTTTGTGGATATGGCCACGAGTGGTGAGATTTGGATGCCGGGGTGGCGGTGTCTGATGTGTGGTGAAATCATTGATCCCATTATTGAGAGCCATCGGTTGCAACAGCAAGACCATCAAGAAATTGTCGGGGCCATTTCTGGGTCGTCTGCCCGACCTCCTTCTCCAGTCGCTGTGAAACCTCGTAAAACCTTGCCTCGACGGTCCTTCTAAGCCTTTCTTCCTTTCCATTGAGTCCTTCATTCCAGTACCTTTTGGGGGGTCTGTGTCCCCGGGGTTTGCTTGTCGAGTCGGTCCCTCTATGCTAGATTCTTACTCGTGTGTTTAGAGAAGAAATCCCGCTGATGAGGCGTCGTTCTTTCTCTCCCCTAATGTGAAAAATCCGTTGAATGGTCTTCCCTTAACAATTCCATAAGGCATCAGTATGGCGCAGACATATGACCATCAAGCCGTAGAAGCGAAATGGCAAGCTCATTGGGAGCAGACAGGCCTTTTCAAGATCAAAGAAGATCCCACCACTCCCAAATATTATTGTTTGGAGATGTTCCCGTATCCGTCAGGGCGGATTCACATGGGGCATGTGCGTGTCTATGCCATAGGTGATGTCGTGGCTCGATACAAGACGATGCGCGGCTTTCATGTGTTGCATCCCATGGGATGGGATGCCTTTGGCTTGCCGGCCGAAAATGCAGCTATTGAGAAGGGCGTCCATCCCAAGGTCTGGACCCGGGAAAACGTCACGTACATGAAACAGCAATTGCGACGGATGGGCCTGTCCTACGATTGGGATCGTGAGGTGAATACGTCTCAACCCGACTATTACCGATGGAATCAGTGGATTTTCCTCAAGATGGTAGAACGGGGATTAGCCTATCGCAAACGGTCTGCTGTCAATTGGTGTCCTTCCTGCGAGACGGTGTTGGCCAATGAACAAGTGTTGGTGCAAGAAGGAAAAGATGGTGGGGTCTGTTGGCGATGTGAGTCGATCGTCATTCAAAAAGAATTGGAACAGTGGTTTTTTCGAATTACCCAATATGCGCAAGAACTGTTAGACGGTTGCGATCGTTTGACGAGTTGGCCCGCGCGGGTGTTGGCCATGCAGCGGCATTGGATTGGCCGGAGC
>JAJDBR010000168.1 GCA_029261275.1 Nitrospirales bacterium | reverse complement strand
CCTCAATCGCGCCAATGGCCGACAGGGTATGTTTGATGGACCCCATGATTATCAAGCCTGGGAACACGTGCTCATGGAAGCCCAGATCCAAGTCCCAATGCGGATTTTAGCTTATTGTGCCATGCCGAATCATTGGCACTTAGTCCTTTTTCCTCGACACGATGGGGATTTATCTCGATTCATGGCCTGGCTCACCCTGACTCACACCCAACGATGGCATGCGCAACATCAATCAGTAGGGACCGGACATTTATACCAAGGGCGGTTTAAGTCCTTTCCCGTTCAAACGGATGAACATTTCTTAACCGTGTGCCGGTATGTGGAATGCAATGCGTTGCGGGCAAAATTGGTGAAACGCGCCGAAGCTTGGCAATGGTCAAGTTTGTGGCGCCGAACTCAAGGGGCCAAACAAAGCCAGTGGTTAACCGATTGGCCAGTCACCCGACCGCGGCAATGGGTGAGGTCAATTAACGAGCCGCAAACAGAGGAAGAATTGGAGGCGGTTCGTCAATGCGTCCAGCGCGGTCGACCGTTTGGCAAGGAACCCTGGGTGCAACGCACGGCCCGTCGTCTAAATCTCGAAAGCACCCTCCGCCCCCGTGGCCGTCCCAAAGGAACCTCCCAACGAACTGCCTGATTCTTTTTTCGTTTTTTGTAGCTTGCACCTACTAGAGGTCGCGGAGCGGTTTTTACAAAAGGAAGAGAATACAAAGAACACAGGGAAAAAGAATTAACTGCCAACCTTTTATGGGAAAAGGATTATAGTAATTTATAGAAGATTAATTCTCGTAAAACCATTCAAATCTTTTATTTTTTGGTCTCCAAAGACTCTGTAGTCCTGCCACTAATTTGATTTTTTCATTCCTCTCGTCAATCTCTTTGAGGTTTTCCTTAAGGTTACCTCGAATATTGGGATCATCTAAGTCAATGACAAAAAGAACAATTTTCTGAGCATCTGGAAAATCTGCCATCTGACCTTTAGCGTGCTCTACATCACTCTTGATTTTATTTTCTAGACTCTTAAGAATTTCTTTCTTTCCTTTCGGGTAATCCAGGTCTATTGATTTTTCATCAGGGGTCTTTTGATCATCTTGAACCACACGCTGCAAATATGCGGAAAGATCATCGCTTGTATTAATATTCTTTACCTCAAGAACAAAGGTGGAGTTTCCTTTGACACCCTTTAAGTCAGGTGTTTTATTTTGAGTTTCTTGAAGAAACGTAATTTCCTCGCAACGCATCCGGTCCTTAAGATAGAGATAGCCATGCACCTCATTGAAATAATCAAAACATTGAAATTTTTGATATATAAGGGAGTGCTTATCCTTATCGCTTTTACCAGTGATGCTTATTTTAGCCACCGAACGTGTCCCAAGCACCTTCTCTGAAAGCTTTTCTTTGAACACTTCCCAATTGTCCTGATCAATTTGTTGAAATAATTTTTCATAATGTTCATAAAGCGAGTTGCCAGCACTTTCTGGGATCAGATCACTAAATCCATAGAGACAATTGTGTGGGTTCTGTTGGTCGCTCAGAGTGTAGACCTCATACAAACGTGGAAATATTAAATTGACCAATTTATTATCCATTGAAGGCCTTCAGAACTGGCTGCTTTATTAACATGATAGCAATTTTTGTGAAAAAAAAACTGAGTAAATTAGGAACACAAAACTCAATCTTGGGGAAAACATAGAGCCAGGTAATGTACTTCATTGCGAATCGAGGGAAAATTTGAGGCATCTTTGAGATGAATATGAAGCATGCCTAAGGAGTGTTGAGGGCGCCATCCTTATTTTTTAATAAACTATGGTTTTTAGCGAAAAAATTTATGGGCACGTTATTTATTCTGTAGATTTCAATTCTTGTATCATCCTTGCTACATTCGAATAACCTGGGCGTTTCTTCCCTACTAATTTCAAAAACTATGGGTTTGATTTCCATCCTCGTATGAATGCTTCATCGCCACAGCCTTCCCCACATCTTTTGGGTTTATTAGTTGCCCCACTTTTGGCCGGGCTGATGTTTGCATTTCTTCCTGATTCGCTTTCTGATTCAGCGCGAACGTTGGCGGCGATTTTGACGTGGGTGGTGGTGATGTGGATTACGGAACCCATTCCCCTGCCTGTGACGGCGTTATTAGGCTGTAGCTTATGTGTCCTAAGCGGGCTGGGCACGATGAAATCGGTGTTTGCGGCCTTTTCCCATCCCATCATTTTTTTGTTTATTGGGAGTTTTTTTATTTCTGAAGCCTTGACCGTGCATGGGTTGGATGGACGTTTTGGCAATTGGCTGCTATCTCGGAAATGGGTTGGCAGTCATCCAATTCGGATTATGATGGCGTTGAGTTTGGCCGTGGCTGGGATGTCCATGTGGATTAGTAATACGGCGGCCACGGCGGTCATGCTCCCTATTGCCCTAGGCGTGTTGAATGCTCTGCGGCAGAGCGAAATGGACCTCGGCAAATTTGAAACGGGCTTTTTACTCTGTCTGGCCTATGGGGCGGGCATTGGTGGCGTGGCGACGTTGATTGGCACGCCACCAAATTTACTCGGCATTGGGCTGCTTGCTGAGCAAGCGAATGTCACCATTTCTTTCGACCAATGGATGTTAATGGGTTTGCCAGTAGCGGGAATCATGCTTCTGGTGATGTTTTTCGTGTTGTATTGGTTGTATGCACCGTCTTTGCTGTCATCAACCGCCCATTCTTCATATTCGATGACGACAGCTCCTTTTGTGCCGTGGACGCGTGGAGAATCCTATGCGTTTGGTGTGTTTCTCCTGGCCGTATTTTTATGGGTGTTGCCAGCGTTGTTGTCTATTTGGTTGGAACCAGATAATGTGTTTGTCCAATGGGTACGAGTCCATCTTCCCAAAGAACTGGTTCCTATTTTTGCATCTGGGCTGCTGTTTCTTTTGCCTTTAAACATCCGTGAAGGCACGTTTACGCTCACTTGGAAGCAAGCGGCGAATATTCATTGGGGCACCATTTTGTTATTTGGCGGAGGCATTGCCTTTGGCGAATTAATGGTGAAAACCGAACTCGCCCATACCATTGGCCAAGGAATGGTTGGGTTGTTTGGGATTCAATCGGTGTGGAGTTTAATGGGCGTGGCTATTCTCACCGCTCTGGTATTAACGGAATTGGCTTCGAATACGGCCGCGACGAGTATGCTGGTGCCGGTATTGATAGCTATTTCTCATTCCGCAAATTTTTCTCCTGCTCCACCTGTGATTGCTGCATGTATGGCGGCGAGTTTGGCCTTTGTCCTTCCCGTATCGACTCCGCCCAATGCGATTGTGTATGGCACAGGTCGTGTGCCGATCCTCCGCATGGTACAAGCTGGCTTGTTGTTGGATGTTATTGGTGGCATTGTGATTTGGTGTCTCTTGCGTGTGTTGTGTCCATTATTAGGATTGGGAGCGTGAGAAGCTCAACCTAGGCAATTCTCTCAATTGAAACAAACCGATCGTTTCGACATAATCGCCGTTCTTTGTTGCTCGATAAATAAATTATGCCACCTCGCGTTCCTCAACTTCGACTTGCCCTCTTGACAAACGATCCTGATTTGAAGTCTCGGGTCACAGGTCCTGACCTACAGGAGAAAGTCATGGTCGTCGAGGATTGTTTGTCACTGGAAAATGCGATGGAATCCGAGAATTTCGCTGGCGTGATTTTGGATGAGCCAAGTCCCGATATCCTGCCGAATCTTTCCGAACTGAATGGGCAACTCAATTTGTCGAAGACCTTTGTGTATGCCGGCCCTCTACCTGCCTGGCGTACGCTGAACCAAATTCCCCAGATTATGGTTGCGCCAGGGGCTCATGAAACGGCCGTGGATCCGAAGGATGTAAGTTTGGCCAGTTACGTGGAGAAAAAAATTGGGGATTTTGTCCGTGCAATGAATGTGGGGTCGGGAAAAAATTTGTATCCTACCCTGATGCGAGCGGTCGAGCGACCCCTAATTGAACTGGCTTTGAGAGAAACGCACGGTAATCAAATTAAAGCAGCCCGTCTCTTGGGGTTGAATCGTAATACCTTGCGAAAAAAAATAACCGAATTTGATATCTCAGTAAGTCAGGCTAAACAAAACGCGCCAGGAAAACGTAAACAGGCAGCTTCAGATCTTTCCAGTTGAGTTTCCCCTTTCCCTTTATTTATCAGCCATTTCTTGACATGGCTTCCTAGGCAGACTAGCATAAGTCGTTTAGAATATAGGCGCGTAGCTCAGGGGGAGAGCGCTACCTTGACACGGTAGAGGTCGGCGGTTCAATACCGCCCGCGCCTACCATTTCCCGGTACATTGTAAAGGCATCCGGCTTCCTTATATGGAGGGAGAGATGCCTTTTCTTGCGTCCTGAAGGTAGAAGAAACCA
>JAJDBR010000167.1 GCA_029261275.1 Nitrospirales bacterium | reverse complement strand
TGGGATGTCAATCTCCTTGTTCCGCTGGTTCATACCAAACTCAAGGCCTCAGCAAGGTCAAGAGTCGTTAATGCGGCTGGGCAAACTTGTGTGACTGGTTCTGGAAATTGTTCTGACCGCCATGTCATTAATGGCCAAGGTGCAGGAAGAGGAAACGCTGCAAACGATTCTGACTCAGGGGATTCTAGTGGTATTGGAGATGTCGTTCTTCGCTCGAAATTAAATGTCCTACAAAATCATGAGGTTATGCCTGACTTGGCCGTGCGAGCCGGGGTCGGATTTCCCACGGGCGATGAAGATAACTTTCAGGGAACAGGGGATTTCCGATTTGAAGGAACGGCGGTGGCATCGAAGTATTTTTCATCTCCGATAGGATCAATCGGGCCACACCTCAATGCGGGTGTGAATATTGTGAATAATCAATCTTCTAGGAATACCTTTAACTATGTTGGTGGATTTGATGTGGCGCCCATCCCAACTGTCGCGGTTTTCTTAGATGTTCTTGGACGCCATGAACTTGATGATAAAGATAATAGTGGAAAGAATATTGTAGATATTTCCCCTGGGGTGAAGTGGGCTCCATGGCCCCATACCTTGTTTCAAGCAGCTGTCCTCGTGCCTCTGAATAAGAATGAGGGGTTAAGGGCAAATCAAATTTGGACGGCGGGTATTGGTGGCAACTTTTAGCCCATGGAAAACTTTTGGTACGAATAAAGGAGACGTTGGCAATTTTTTACTTGTTTGCCTGGATGGGAAATTGTCAGTGGGATACCAGGATTTCATGCGAAACATGAAGGCAATATGATTGGTACGGAACATCGGGATAGAATGTTCCCCAACATTATAGACGATTTGAATGTGTAAGAGTTTTTACAACCGAAAAAAGAACGTACTATATCGAATTGATGGTTTAAGCCTGATAAGAGTTTGGGAAGAATTTTAGGGGGAGATGACTGAAATCCTTCAATTTAGCCAGCCTCCGCTTGATAGACCGCATCGGAAATTATCTGGCAAAAATGGCGAATCTATAAGAGTAGAACGATGTTTTCTGAATGACCCCTTGGAGTTTACTCTGGACGAGTGAACTCAAGGGCTCAGAATGAACCCCTCATTAGGATGCCTCCCCTTTCTCAGGTGGCCCCATAAATAAGGGAAGCAAGATATTCATGCCCACCACTCTGCAGACGAGCCTCCATTTGGCCTCTAAGGCTGCAGCTCAAACGCCAGCGATACGCCTCCAGGGAACGTAATCGGGCCGCGTTGGGCCGCCGCCGTCATTTGCCACACCATGGTCGCCCCATTGTTCGTATTGCGCCAGACGAAATCGGCCCGGCCATCGCCATTTACATCCCCTGCCTGTCGGAGCACCCATTCCACGGGCGATCCCCCAGGGAACGTAATCGGGCCGCGTTGGGCCGCCGCCGTCATCTGCCACACCATCGTCGCCCCATTACTGGGCCGGTGCCAGATGAAATCCGCTCGACCATCCCCATTGACATCTGCGGCATCCTGCATTTCAAATGCTGGTGATACGCCTCCGGGAAACGTAATTGGGCCCCGCTGGGCTGTCGCGGTCATCTGCCACACCATCGTTGCCCCATTACTGGGGCGATGCCAGACGAAATCGGCTCGGCCATCCCCATTGACATCACCACTACCTGAGTTAGCTTGCCGGGGCAAAACAACTAACTCTGAGGTTTTGCCCAATTCTGCATGATGAAAAATATGGCAATGAAAAAACCATCGACCTTCAGCTCCTCCAGGGTCGGTGCCGTTCCTTTTATTCCTGGCATCAAGTCGCACCCTGTACACCAATGTGAAACTAGGTGGGATATTTACCGTATCGACAAATTCCTGATAACTAAAGGGAAAAAGGGTGCTGCCACTATCTTCAAACCGGACTGGTTGAAAAGAGAAACCATGGAGATGGAATGGATGGTGGGCATTCGTGAGATTGGTAACTTTAAGTTCCAGGAGGTCACCGACCCGCGCAAAACGACTTGACCCTATGTGTGGTATGGATTCGAACGTCGCATTCTGAGCTGCGGAAAACGATCCTGCAATGCCGTTTATAGAGGGACGGTTTCCACTATTCGTAAAGGTAATTTCCTCATTTGCGCTACCGGGTCGACTCGGGGATAGATTTGCTGGGTCGAGTAAATGTTGTTCGATTAATGGAGTTTTGATATTTTCAATTGGATCATTGATCTGAGGATGCGAACGCAAAGGATCCTCATTCTCGATCTCAAAATTAACGGAGGCACCTGTCGGACCGTTCAGCCTAAGATGGAGAATTGGGACAGTAGGGATGAAGGCGAAACGTCCTGCAGGTCCATTTCGGCGATAATCTTGAGTCCATAAGGTTAAGATATCCCCAACATTTCCTTGTGGGATATTGATGACTACATCTGTCCGATCAGAAGGCGCTAGCAAAATTTCTCCTAACTCATAGCCGGAATCAAACCCTTGTTGAGTCCCTCCTTCTAAACGGACTTGGTCTAAGAGTCCTCCTTCTCCTCCCACACGAAAAAGGGGTATTTGATTGCTATCCTGATTAATTTCGTTGCCATTTTGATCAAATAGTATTAATCGAAAATATCTCGTGATCGACGCATTGATAATTTGTAACCGAAGCCCATCTCCTGAATTCACATTGAGGATTTCAGCTGCGCCTCCTAAAGGAGCTGGGTTTATCGGGGTTCCACCTCGTGGTGCTGGTGCCCGACCATTCACTAAGACAATTTGGCCCTCATTGACTCGGCAGCCCCCCCCATTAGGGCAATCTTGGCCTGGAAACACATGAGGAATCGCACTAGAAGGCAGCGGAACAAGAGGGTTCAATACCTCTCCTTCATTATCCCTTGGTGAATTTTCACAAAGATCTTCGGGGGTTGGCGGAAAAGCATGCCCAGGGAAGGTTCCTCCTCCAGCCCATGGCCCTCCGCTGGGAAACGTCAATTGATCATTGGCTCCTGGAGTTTTGCACACCGTCATATCACTCAATACGAGAGTGTGGGTTTGAGATTCCAAGGGCAAAATGCCCAAGCCTTGCAAATCTGTTTCGTTGTCATCGGTCACAATCAATGGGGCATATAAGCCTTTAATGACCTGATTGGCTCCAGAGAAATGCGGATGGTACCAAAAGATGCCTGGGCGAGTGACCTGGAATCTGTAGGTAAACGTTCCTCCATTTGGTGACACGGGATTTTGGGCAATGGGAGTCCCATCGCTTTCATTATTCAGTTCGATGCCATGCCAATGAATGCTGGTTGGCTCGGGTAAACTATTTGTGAAATTGACTAGAATTGTCTCACCAACCTTGACTGTAATTTGTGGGCCTGGAAGGACCCCTCCACCTGGAATGAGGCCAAAGGTATAGGCTTGGGCTAGAGTGCCGATGGCATCTATCACGACCGTCTTTTCTTCAGCGATTAAATTTAATTCAAATACCCCGTTGTTGGGGTCACCATCGATATCAACCGCCTCATCCACCGGAGTCAAATTCCCCACGACCGAGGTGGGAATTTGACTGATGGCCAGATCTCCCTGTAAGAGCGTCGTACCTACAATGAGGAGCAGGAGATATTTTCCCCATTCTATGGAGGGCATGTGGATTTCCCCTTGACTGAAGAAAATGAATTCATGGGCTCACATTTTTGGCTATCAAAGTGTGAGCTGAGTACGGAACCTCATTTTTATATTTGGATTATCTCTTTTGAATACTCTTGGTGTCTACATCGAAAGGTGAGAGGGTTAAGGGTTGTGTGATTTTTTCCACATACCCAAGTGACCCCCTACCCGCTACGGATACCCGACCAGCATTCGGTGAGATCTGCCCACTTTCTAAAAGGTCAATATATTCCCTCAATTTCCAAAGATTTTCGGTATGATTCGGAAAATAGGGAATGGATCTTATTATTAAGAAGGTGATAGGCTTTTCCGTATAAAGCAGGGACGGAATCATTCCATAGCAATTTGGGGTAGAAACAAGATGTTAACTGGGGTTCTCAAAAATGAACGCCACTCCCAAGGGCCACTCGAAGAAGATCTGGCGAACGACGGGTTTTTTAGCTCTTCTGGAATGAAGATTTCTCTTAATCCCTATAAATAAACGCCTTTATAAAAAGCCAGAGGAGTTATTGCTATGGCGAGCTCTCCCTCATCAGCGGAAAAGAACTGGTTGCCATTGAATATAGGAATCAAAGTTGGATGTTTTCTTCTCTTGGTCATTCCTAATGTAGTAAGCGGCGCAGATCTATTATTTTCAACTCAGGCCGGGGCCAACACTTTTTTTCGTCTCACGACCAATGGGGCGGTTACCTCATTAGGGACAGTTACCACTCAGAACAAAGGGTTGGCCTACGTGGGGTCGACACTTTTTTCATTAGACCGAACGGCAGCTGGCGGGGCCATTTCTATACGGGGGATTAATCCAAACACGGGAAACTCTGACGGTTCTACGCCACGGACGGTGACCATGGCCGGGGGTACAGTAACAGATGGGTTTGGGTTAGCTTCACATCCTCAAACCGGGATATTATTTGCTATTGTCTGTCAAAATTGTGGGACGAGCGGACCCCACAGCTTGGTCACTATTAATCCTGCCAATGGGGTAGCGTCATTGGTGGGAAATCCTGGTATTCCCTTTGCGGGACTGGCCTTTAATGGGGCCGGGACTTTATATGGGGTTTCTGCTTCTAATGCCCCAAATGGGTTTAAAAATCGACTGTATATCTTGAATCAAAGTTCCGCGGCCAGAACCTTTGTGTTGAGCTTAGCGAATACCTCTTTGTCGGGCCAGCCCCATGCTATTGGATTTCATCGGCAAACCAACCGAATGTATCATTTTTCAGGCGCTAGTGGTGGCACTTATGAGGAAATTAATCTTTCCACCTTGCAGAGGACCCCTAAAGTATTTACCAGTGGCGTGATCACCGGTAACGGAATGGCCTTGACGGCCAGGCGGCATCAGCTTCAGGTCAGTATCACTGGTTCTGGCACCGTGACGAGTTCTCCTTCGGGGATCAACTGTGGTGGGGATTGTTCGGAAAACTACGACGATG
>JAJDBR010000166.1 GCA_029261275.1 Nitrospirales bacterium | reverse complement strand
CGCCTACTTCTTTTAATGATTCTGCTGTTGACAGAATCAGATCAATTTCTTCAACCGACAGCTCTGTAATCGTGAGTAAGTCTTTGCGTTTCCAACCCATAGGTCGCCTTATCCTGTGATGATAGATACCCGATCGACCTGTCCTAATTCTTCAAAAAAGACTTGGACATTCTCCTCGCAAGCGGTGGGGATATTTTTCCCAACATAATTGGCACGAATTGGAAGTTGTCGGTGGCCTCGATCAACCAACACAGCCAGTTGAATTTCCCCAGGCCGTCCCAAATCCATGAGTCCATCCAAAGCTGCACGAATGGTGCGGCCGGTAAAAAGCACATCATCGACCAACACGATCTTCAAATCCGAAACATTGAAGGGAATGGAGGTTTTTCGGATCTCTGGTTGATCTTTCCGAATCGACAAATCATCTCGATAAAGGGTGATATCAAGTTCTCCCAATGGGATAGCACGTTGTTCGATTTGCTGAATACGCGCAGCCAGTCTTTGGGCCAGATACACGCCACCGGTGCGAATACCAATTAAGGCTAAATCCTGAGAACCTTTGTTGCGCTCAAGAATTTCATGGCTAATCCTCGATAAGGCCCTGGACACTTCTTGGGCATCCATTAACAAACGTTCGTTTTGCGAAGCAGTCATAATAAACTTAATGCTTTATGTGAATATTTTGGAATTATAGACACAAAAAAACCCTTCTCGGCATTACTGGAGAAAGGTGGTTATTTTGGGGCCGTTGACTGACCAGCAGCATAGATGATTTTCCTTACTCACCTCACTGGATGAGTCTTAAAGGTTTCTTCATCCTATTCTCGAGGCCCTTTCCTGTCAAGCCAAAAAAAAGAAAAATCAGAGGAGAAAAGGGAGCAATCTCTGGGCGCCATTTTGAAGGGTGAGAAACACCACGACCCCTGGGGGAGAATTCCCCAGAGGTCGTGAAGCCCTGAAGGTCTACGAACAAAACCACTAGGGAACACTATGCGTCTAAATGTCGAACGAATTGGCCTATTGAGCAATACCCCCCGTAAGGTCGCAAGGTTCACAATGAAAGGCATCAGGCCCCTGCGGTGGTCGTTAGATGGTAGCCTTCGACCCAGTTCGTGCCCCTAGCTCGGCGAACCATTTATTGATGCATCAAGGCTTTGAGTGTGGCCATCTCGTCTTTCAACACCGTCATCTCCGTCTTCCTCACAGTCGCCTGGCCTTGCAACGTTTCCAGTTGAGCCTGGTTCCCAATCACTTCTTGTGTGAGTGCGGCAATTTGTTCCCCTTTGTTCGTATTGTCGCTTTTCATTCCATTCATTTCGTCATGCAACTGCTCAATATAGATATGCGCTTTTTCGAGTTCTTCGAGCATGCCCTGACTGCGGGCGCCGACGTTAATGAGGCCTTGGCCTTGGGCGTTGACTTTCCCGCGCTCACCGCTGGTAAGTGGTGGTGCTCCCACATGTACGCTGCATGATCCTCGATCGACTCGAGGGCAAACTCCGGGGTAAAGACATAATCCGGGCTAATGGTGCCGGTGACCACCAGGTTGCCATTGATGTCCAGATTGCCGTTGATGTCGACGGTGTCTCCGCCCACCACGCCGACCCGGAAGAGATTCTCCTGCGCTTGGCGGTCGAATTTAAAGGAGGCCGTGGTGGCGCCGCCGCCGGGGGCGAAGAAGGTGAGGCGCCCGGTGTCTTTATTGTTCTTGATCTCCCATCTGTTGCCGTTGGCGATGAAGTTCAATTGGGCATTGTCCGTGGTGTTGGCTTGTTCGATGCGCAGATTGCCGTCGAGCACGTGGAGCTTATCCTGCGGACTCTGCGTCCCCAGGCCGATGTGGCCGCCTAGGCTAATCCGCAGGCTGTTGTTTGGGGAGTCAGCTTTAATGCGAAAATAAGGGGGGCAGCGTTTGACCCAATATTAAAAAATTCCTGCCCCGGGCTACCAGTCGCATTGAGTTTCCAGAGCGAGGTAACACCGGGTACTTTGAGGCCGATATCCACATTACTATCCCCCGTCACAAACAATTCACAGCAGGTCTCGGTGGTCGAGCCGATGTTGACGTTCCCGAGACTGCGGTCGATGAAGACGCCGCCGTTGGCCAAACGGATATCGCCTAACGCATCGACCTCAAGTGAGAGAATGTTATTAACCCCCGCAAAAATCCTAAAAGGTTGGCCGAATGTACCGTCAGTGTTGTCTTGCAAGAAAAAGACATCACTACTGGTGCCAGCATTGTCGTCCCCTCTGAGGGCCCAGTCAAACGTCCCGGCGCTGTTAGTGTCGTCTCAGATCACGTGTGCTTCAGCACCCGACGCGGTCAGATTCTGGGCGGCGGCGGGGATGAGCTGATCCCAGAGCGCGGCCATCAGAGTGCTGATGTTAGACAGCTTGCTCCTCTGTGCGGCGGGATCGGGCTCGACCAGCAGTCGTCCCTGTTCCAGCCGAAAGCGCCCACTTTGTCGCGTGGTCGGGATGGCTTCCAGCTTGGCCTTGGTGAGGTCGTCGCGCTGGATATTTGGGGTGGCATAGACATCATAGCGATAGTGGCCATCAATGAGAGTCCCGGCCCGGTACCAGGTGAGGACCCGTTTTCTCCCTGCTGTTTGGCGCGAAAGCCCTCCGGCCCCGCGAAGTGGAGCAGGAGGGTGGCGGTCAGCCCATTGGCGCTGACACGGACGTCTAGCCGCGGCGGCGCGATCTTGGGCGGTTCGGCCTGCAACGGCAAGTGCAGGGCTACGAGCACGAGCACACTCAGGACCGCCGTGGTTCGAATGAAATAGGAAGTGTGCGTTCTCATGGATGAGGGTTTCCCTTTCGGGTCGTTGATGAATACAGGCAAAAAATGATGCAAGAGAGTCTACCGAGCCTCTGAGGAAAAGCTCAAGTGCTACTAGAGGTGTGCGATCGCAGCAGGATACGACCCTTGGCAAGGTTTTCCAATCGGTTCAACAGCGATAGAGATGTGGGGAAATTGTGAGGGCGTCGAACAGATTATTCGCCGACCCGGACCAGCATGCCTTTGTCTTTACACACATTGAAGGTGTGATAAAACCAGGCCACAATGACAATAAAAAAGAAGAGGTTTAAGCCAGTGGCCCAAAGGATATGATTCACGGGGATGACGCCATCGACAAGCACAGCGCGCATGCCTTCAAAAATATGAGCAGGAGGAACCATCCACGCAATGGATTGAAGGATGGGTGGGAGCACCTCAAGCGGATAGAAGACACAGGAGATCGGCTGAAACAAAAAGACCATGCCCCACGCCAGGACCTCAGCTTGTTGCCCGAACCGCATAATAATCGAGGTTGTCAGAACCCCAATAATCCAGCCAGATAGCACTAGGTTCAGGATAAACGGGAGAAGTGACAATCCTATTTTCAACATATCATAAGAATAAAATACCCAGGCAAAGACCATCATGAGGCTGGCCACGGCGGTGACTTTCAAGATACTCATGATCATGGTCGAGGCCAAGTATTCTCCGACCGTCAGCGGACTGGCAAAGAGGTTCATGAGATTTCGTGACCACATTTCTTCCAAAAAGGATACGGCCACGCCTTGTTGAGATCGAAATAAGACGTCCCACAGAATTAACGCTCCCAAGAAAAAAGCGACGGCTCCATGAAGGGACACTCCTGCATCCTTCAAATACATCGTAATGAAGCCCCACACCACAAGATCGAGAAAGGGCCAATAAAAAATTTCCAGCATCCGCGCAAAGCTGCGCTTATAGAGATACATGTGTCGGGAAAGCAACCCTCCTATCCGTCCTAGGTTCATTGTGCTTTGGGTTCCCGTGCTAATTTCAAAAAGACTTCTTCTAAATCCCGTTGCCCATAGCGTTGAACAATCTGGTCCGACGTGCCTTCTGCCACAATATGGCCATGCTGCAAAAAGATGATGCGATTGGACATCTCTTCCATTTCACGCATGTTATGCGAAGTATAGAGAATGCTTAAGCCAGCGGTGCGCTGATATTCCTTCAGAAATTCCTTAATTTTATTGACGATATCCGGGTCCAAACTGGCCGTGGGTTCGTCTAAAAACAATACTTTGGGTTCCGTCATGAGGGCCTTGGCTAACGTCAGTCGAGACATTTGGCCTGACGACAATTTCCTGGTGAGCTTGTACCGAATGTCACTCATCTCCAATTTTTCAATCATATCATCAATACGTTGCTGAATATTCTGCAGACAATAGAGACGCGCAATGACTTTCAGGTTTTCTTCAACCGTCAAGGAAAATGGCATGGAAATATAGGTCGAAGAGAAATTGACTTGCTGAAGGATGGTTTCACGATGCCGAGCGAGATCAAGCCCAAACATTTTGATGTTGCCTGCGGACGGAGTAATTAATCCCAGCATCATGTGAATAGTGGTGGTTTTACCCGCACCATTTGGCCCCAGAAGTCCTAAGATTTCACCTTCGTGAATATCAAACGAAATATTCTCGACGGCCGTAAAATTGCCAAATCGCTTCGTCAGATTTCGAACTTCAACTATGGGTGTAGACATGGGAACGGAAGACATTCTCAGAATAAAAATGCGCCGATTTTATCGGGCAGGTGACAGGTTTCACACTTATTACTGAGCACGTCGCCTTCATGTGTTTGTTTTCCATCATGGCAAACCACGCAATCCGTCATAGTTGTTTTCCAAAGCTTGGAATCAGGAGGAAGATCAGGCTCATGGGGTTGGTCATCAAGCTTGACATGTCCACGGGGAATGACAATGGGGTAGTTTTTTATAGAAGTCCCATGCACGACACGAGAATGGCACGTGGTACAGCCTTCTCCTTTACCACGCTGGTCAAAGGCTTTCATATGTTTGCGATGATCCATGATGAGTCCCACCTCTTTAACCGGTGCGGGCAAATCACGCGCAGGCAGCTCATTCACTCGGAGTATGGCACGATGACATCCTAGACAGACGGAGGAATACACGTGCGACTGCAAATCGTGGGATTCGGTCGGGGTCCCAAAAAATGTTATGGCGACGTCTTCTAAGCCTGCGTACACCTTATCGTGAAGAAACCCAGACACCCCAGGTCTCACATGGCAGTCCACACAGGTCACCTCTTTATGGCTGGAACGAGTCCAAGACTCATACGCTGGCTGAATGGTATGACAACTGGCGCAGAAGGTAGGCTGATTGGTGAGAGGAATGGCTGCCGCCCCTCCTAAGGCCAGCACCAAAAGCGTGGCCAGAATGAGGGTCAGACTTTTACCCATGCAAATTATGAATCCGTTTGGCGTGGAAATCGTGTGATAATGAGGCTAGCCAACCCTTGTACATCATCTCGATCAAACCAGGGGACATCGACATCTATTGGTTTGATAGAAGCGACGGCGAGTAATCCTTCCAAGGACACATCAACTTCTTGCAGTTCCTCTCGCACCACCACGACTTTTGGGAACCCGTGGCTTTTCCAGCCTTCGGCAATGATGAGATCGATGTCCTGATTGATAAAACGATCACGGATGTCTTCCACAGGAAGCTCCTCGGCTACATCGGTAAACATGGCCAGGCTGCCTTTGGAAAGGACCACCACTTGGCTGGCCCCGGCCCGCTTATGGCGCCAACTATCTTTTCCTTCGGTATCAAGATCAAATCCATGCCCAGCATGTTTGATCGTGGCCACTCGATAACCTTCTCCGGTCAATTCTAGGATTAATCGTTCGATGAGGGTGGTTTTTCCACTGTTGGAACGACCCACGAAACACACAATAGGGGGTGCCATGTTGAAACCTGCATATTCTTTTATAAATTTCAGGAATAATCAATTCCTGTCGTATGAAATGAACAACAAATTAAACAGCTTAAAAATTTCTTGATAACAATTGCACATTCACCACATCGCCGGGTTGAAGTGTTTCCACTTCTTCCGGCACATCAATAAATCCATTGGCCTTCACCATCGACGTTAAAATTCCAGAGCCTTGTTTACCTGTGGTTCTGACCACTAAGGCACCGTTTTCATGCGCAAGAATCCCTCGAAGAAAATGACGACGATCGGTTTGTTTGGAAAATTTCTCCTGGAATATCGCTTTCACCGTTGGGCGCCCCCAGCTCACATGGCCTCCTAGTTTCAGCATGGCCGGTCGAACCAATTGATCAAAGGTCACCATGGACGACACAGGATTCCCTGGTAATCCAAAAGCCAATTTCCCTTGAATTTTCCCAAAGGCCAAAGGCTGACCAGGCCGAATGGCTAATTTCCAAAAGTTCATATCGGCTCCAAGTTCGGCAAATACCGGCTTGGTGAAATCATAGTCTCCCATTGAGACGCCTCCGGATAGCACCAGAATATCGCAGTTTAATCCCTGCCGAATTTTGTCTTTGAGGGAGTCCGGGTTATCTTTGGCTATGCCCAATAACATGGGGATGCCTCCGGCCTCTAGGACGCCTGCGGCAATGCCATAGCTATTGGAGTTGATAATTTTATTCTCATCGAAGGATTCATCAAGATCAGCTAACTCATCACCCGTTGAAAGAATCCCTACCCTCGGTCGTTGATGAACCAGAACAAACGACTTCGCCAAAATTGCCAGCATGCCGATTTCACCGGAACGCAGCTGAGTTCCCTTGGCAATGATACAATCGCCCTCTTGAACATCGTCTCCTTTTGGCCGAATGTTGGCACCCTGTCCATATTCGGATAGCATAATTCGAACCGTAGATTCTGAGGTTTCGGTATATTCAATACGAACCACCGTATCGGCTCCAGTTGGCATGGGTGCCCCAGTCATAATGCGAATGGCTTCCCCAGGTCCCACAGACTTAGTCGCCACCGCACCAGCGGCCACATTCTCGACAACCTTTAATTCAGGAATTCGGGTAATTGCATGTTCCTGTTTAATATCGGCCCATCGAACGGCAAACCCGTCCATGGCTGAATTATCCCAAGGAGGGTTGGCACGGGGAGCAATAATATCTTCTCCCAGCACTCGCCCCACCGCATCAAGCAATCCAACTTTTTCACAACCCAATACACTTGTTGCGTTTAATACAATTTGTTGGGCAGTGGTTAACGAAGTTAAAGACATAATTTGACCAAACTTCTTACTACAATTGTCTGTAAATAGATGGCGTAGCTGAACGGTTATGGCTTTTTAAAAGGTGCAGGCCGTGCTGAGACGTTCGCCAATGAGCCTTTCTTTTTACAAAACTCTTCGATTTTATTTGCCGCGCCATGAATCGCCTCTGCTGTTGGCAGATCAGAATGAAACAGGGCATACGGCTCGCCTCGATCGCATTGCAACACCATTTCTGGATCAAGTGGCACCCGTCCCAAGAACGGCACACCCATGTCGGCTGCGGAGGCTTCTCCCCCACCTTTCCGAAAGACTTCAATCTCCTTATGACAATGCGGACAATCCATACCACTCATGTTTTCAATGATTCCGATAATCGGCAATTCACTATCCCTCACAAATGTGACCGACTTTCGAGCATCCAACAGCGAAACTTCTTGTGGAGTCGAGACGATGACACAGCCCGTGACATCTCCAATCAAATCCATCGTGGTCACAGATTCATTCCCAGTACCAGGTGGCAAATCAATAAATAAATAATTCAAATCTTGCCATTCAACCCCACCCAACAATTGATTGATGAATTCAAATTTATAGGCATCCCGCCAAATAATGGGATCATCAGAGTTCTGAAGAAGAAACGACATCGACGCAATTTTTAAATTGTAGACTTGATGGGGAATGATCCCACCGCCCGTACTAATTTTGAGCTTTTCACCTTCGACGCCCATCATTTTAGGAATATTAGGGCCATGGATATCCATATCACACACACCCACTTCATAGCCCTTCAAAGCCAAGCTAATGGCCAAGTTCGTTGTCATCGTGCTCTTTCCCACTCCACCCTTGTTACTCATCACGAGAATTTTATGTTCGATCCGTTCCATGCGTTTGTTCACTAACCACCGGCTATGACCTTCTCGATCCTTCTGGCAGGTTTCTGTTTCGTCACAAATCGCACATGCCCACATATACGTACACACATCGCCGTTGGACGACGGAGAAGGTTGAACCATTTTAAGCTCGCTTGCCATATCTGCCTCCAGAATAAAATCAATAAAATTGTATAAGTATCGCTTGCCTCTATTTTCTTAAGAAAATCCTACCCTTTTCTTTCCGTTTAAACCTCAATTTTTTGAATGATATGATCAAGGAGCGGTAAGACGACCTCACAATTTTCTTTAATCCCCTTTGGGCTTCCAGGCAGATTAATGATCACGGTCTTGTCTTTTATGCCCGCAATACCTCGTGAGAGCATCGCGGTGCGAACCTTTTTCAAACTTTCAGCGCGCATGGCTTCCGCAATACCGGGAATTTCTTTATCCACCACCTCCCGTGTGGCCTCTGGTACACAATCGGTGGGTCGAACTCCCGTTCCCCCTAGAGTCAACACAACCGGCGTACCACCCTTCTGACAATATAATTGCAAACGTTGGACAATTAACTCTCGCTGATCAGGTAGAACTTCATAGGATAAAAGAGTCATTTGGTGGTTCGTCAAGGCGCTTTCTAAGATTTTTCGACAACCATCTGGCTCTTGACCAGAAAAAACTTTTTGGTTCACCATCAAGGCCACTACAGCAATCACCCCCAATCACCTCAATCCCTTTCTACATTTCTTACCGTGGACCAGAGTCTGGAACACTCACATAGTCATCATCTCCAGCCGCGACGGGGCCTGTTGCTTGAACCATTGGACGATTCGCCGCAGGAGTTGTTGCTGCTGCCGAAGTATCCTCTTCGGTTGCCTTTGGCTTCTTTTTCCCAAAAATTTGAGCACTAATAATTCCGACCTCGTAAAAGAAATACATGGGCAGTGCCATAATACATTGATTAAACGGATCAGGAGTCGGCGTCAAAATTGCCGCAAAAAGAAAAGACCCAAGAAAAGCCCACTTCCGATATTGTCTCAATAAGGGAGCATCAACCCAGCCTAACTTGGCCATCAAGGTCAAGGCTAACGGTACCTCGAAAATGAGCCCAAAAACCAAAAGAAACCACAGAATGAATCCCACAAAACTAGCAATAGATATTTGCGCAATGAACCCTGAAGCTAATCCGTAAGAAAGAAGAAAATGCAAAGCAAACGGAAGGACAAAGAAAAAACAAAAGCTCAAGCCAAGAAAAAATGCGACGGTACTAATAGCCGTAAAGGGTGCCACAAAACGCCGTTCTTGCGCATGGAGTCCTGGGACGACAAACTGCCAAATCTCCCATAACCAATACGGAGTGGTGAGCACTAATGCACAGAGCCCCGCAACCTTCACGTTTTGCCAGAGCGCTTCAGCTGGGGCGAGAAACACTAAGGGGATCTTCGGCAAATCCGAAGGCACCCATTCCCAGGAATCCAATATAAAGTAATTTTGCAGTGGAACTCTGAGCCAGGTGACAAGCGCATCAGCATAAAAAAAGGTTCCGACAAACACTAAAGCCATCACGACCACCGCGCGAGTGAGCCTGCGTTGAAATTCATGAAGATGCTCCATAACCGGCATCTTCTTATCTTCCAATGGCTTAAAGACTTTTTCTTCAAACCATTGCCCCATTTGACTTTGTTTGGCCATATTTTTTGTGTGCTCTAGAAAAAGAGAGGGAGGCCATATGGCCTCCCTCCAAGAGTAACGTTATTTTGGATTGACTGCCACAAAAAGGTTGTTGCCTCGGCGGCTCATTAAGAGGACGACTAATTCTTCTTTGGCAATCTTTGAAGCAATTTGCTGATAGTCATCAAGGTTCTTCACCGCACTTCGACTCACCTCTTGAAGAAGATCACCCGGTTGAATGCCAGCGGCTTCAACGGCACTTCCTGATTCTACCTTTGTCACCACAACCCCTTTCGCCTCTTCAGGAATGCCGAATTGCTTTCGATTGTCAGTAGAAAGAGCCTCCACCGTTAATCCTGACAACACATTGTCTAGCTTGGCCATGACCGGGGGCTTTTCTCCAGGGGGCGCAGCTTTGGCCAGCACTTGATCAGAGGGGCGTTCTCCGAGCACCAATGTTAACGGAGTTTCTTTTCCTTCCCGTAACACTTTGATTTCTTTTTGCTTTCCGACTTTGGTGCGAGCCACAATATTGCGAAGATGATTGACATCTTTCACCGATTCATTGCCATACTCCAGAATCACATCTCCACGCTGCAATCCAGCTTTTGCCGAAGGGCCATCCTCATGTACTTCACTAATGAGTACCCCCCCAAGCTGACCTTCTGGCAATTGGAAAGACTGGGCCAACGCAGGAGTTAATTCCTGAATCGCTACGCCTATCCATCCACGAACCACTTTCCCGGATTCAATCAGGCTACTCGTAATATCTTTGGCAATGCTCACCGCAATGGCAAACCCAACACCTTCTGACCCACCCGTTCTAGAAAAGATGGCAGTATTGATGCCAATGAGTTCGCCTTTCATATTGACCAAGGCCCCCCCAGAATTTCCTGGGTTAATGGCAGCGTCAGTTTGTATGAAGTCCTCGTATTCGGTAATGCCCACACTTCCACGCCCCAACGCGCTGATAATTCCAAATGACACCGATGACTTCAACCCAAATGGACTACCCAATGCCAACACGACATCTCCAACTCGAAGAGAGTCATAGGTTCCCCATGGAATGAAGGGCAATTGTTCATTTTCGAGCTTGACTTTAATCACTGCGAGATCGGTTTTAGGATCTGTTCCCACTACCGTAGCAGGAACTTCACGCCCATCATTAAAGGTTACTTTAATATCGTTCGCATCTTCGACCACATGATTATTAGTCAAGATATAGCCACGCGCATCAATAACCACTCCCGAACCAGCACTCATCCCAGGCCCCCCCCCAGGAGGACGCCCCGGAGGGCCACCACCTGGACCACCGCCTCCAGGAGGTCCACCAAATGGTCCCGGCGGTAATTGCCGAGATGAACCTCCCCCTCCGCTTGTGACAGCCACATTGACCACTGCAGGCCCAACTTTTTCAACAATTTCTGAAAAGCCTTCAATAAAGGCACCGGGTAGGGCAGCTTGTGATTGTGCGGGGAACAGCAAACCATTACCCCCCACTCCCCCGATAAGGCCAAGGCTCAGAAGGAGAATAAATCCCCAAGAAGGGGTAATCCCTAGGGCGCGCGAAGAGCCCGAAAACATCCGTGACATGTGCATTATCCCAATCTCCTGTTTTAAGGAAAATGTAATTGAAAGAAGGTGCTGAACAAATCTTATGGAATCGTGCCTTTATGGCTTTTCGTTATGTGAAGGCTAAAAGCACTAAAAGAGTACAACCTTTTGATTCTACAATAATTGTTTCTCCACCTTCAAAGTCAAATCATAGGTATTTTTATGCTTTTGGACTCCCTCCAAAGTCTTTCTCGAAGGCGATAATTCGTAGAGGGTCAAAATGAAGAGGGTCTAAACCTTTTAAATATCAGGCAGGGATTAAAAATAGTATAGGGGATAACTACTATGGATTTCACCTCAATCCAGCAGGTGCCGAATCAGGGAAAAGGTTCGACAGGGATAGCGCACCAACTTGACCTGGGAAGGGAAATTAGGTAAGCTTACAATAAAAAGAGGACGATTCTGAGAAATGCCCAGATATTCAGCTATTCGATGATATCCAACAAAGAACCCAACACCTTGTGTTGAGTCTTAATACTCGCCAGATTAGCTTCAATAAAACTAGTCGATTCTAAGGTATGAATGAATTCTTCTTCTAACTCCACATTGGACCCTTCTCGAAAAGAAAATGGATCATCTCCAGTGGGCAATAGGGGCCCGGGACGATGATCTTGAGTCAAGTTCACGCTCACGCCGCCTACTGATGATTCTTCAAGCGTCGCTTGTGTCCGCTTGAAATTCTCAGTGTGGGCATTCGCTATATTATGTGCACTCGCACTAAGAGTTCGAACTCCTCCTTGAACACCTGAAATCGCTGCGGCAAATCCTGAAATCACGGTGGTTGGCCTTTCATGTCACGGGTTATAAATTCGTACTACTATCGACCAAATTACCAAAACCTTTCCTGCGGCTTACGAGCCAGCGGATCATTCTTGAATGGGTTTGTTCCATTAATGGCGTTTCTAAGTGGCTACTGCCTTGAGCCATTTAACACTGCATGTCTGTCTCCTTTCTTTAACTTATAGGGCTTTTGGCTTAGAGACCAACATGGCCATCATTTGATACCTTGCGTGCCCTATGGAAATTGGTATTGTCGGGCTTCCTAATGTTGGTAAATCAACGATCTTTAATGCCCTCACCTCAGGGGGTGCCACAGCCTCAAACTACCCATTTACGACCATCGAACCAAATGTGGGTGTCGTGGCCGTCCCCGATGCTCGTTTAGCCCGCCTCACTGAACTTTTTCAGCCCAAAAAGACTATTCCCGCCTCCTGCCGCTTTGTGGATATCGCCGGCCTCGTAAAAGGAGCCGCTCAAGGCGAAGGCCTTGGCAACAAGTTTTTGGCTAATATCCGGGAAGTGGACGCCATTCTTCACATGGTTCGCCTATTTGACGATGCCGATGTGGTGCATACCATGGGCAACGTCGATCCCACGCGTGATATCGAGGTGATTGAGATGGAACTGATGCTGGCGGATTTGGAGAGTCTTACCCGGCAATTCGATAAAGTATCTAGTAAAGCGAGGTCTGGGGATAAGACCTCAAAAGAAACCCTTACCATCCTTGAAGAACTTAAAACAGGATTGGAAGATGGGAAGCCAGCTCGTTCACTCGGCATTGAAGCCAGTTCATTGAAGGACTATTTTCTCTTGACAGCCAAACCCATCTTTTATGTGGGCAACACCGATGAGAGTCCTTCCCCTACTGTCCTTGCCGAGTTTCAAGCTTTTACCAAAGCTCGCGGCTCAGAATCCGTTGTTATCTGCGGCAAACTGGAAAGCGAGATAGCCGAACTCTCCGGTGAAGACCGTGAAATGTTCATGAAAGACCTTGGAATGGACCAAAGCGGGCTCGAAAAGGTCATTGTTGGTACCTATGCCACGCTCGGTCTATGCTCCTACTTCACCTGTGGCCCACAAGAGGTTCGAGCTTGGACTATCCCGATTGGCGCCAAGGCCCCTCAGGCCGCTGGCGTTATTCACACGGATTTTGAAAAAGGTTTCATTAAGGCCGACATCTATGGATGGACTGATATCGACCAATATCGAACAGAAACCGTCTTACGCGAAAAGGGCCTCATCCGCTCTGAAGGAAAAGACTATATCGTTAAAGATGGCGATGTGTGTCACTACAAATTCAATGTTTAAGTGTGCTTTTCCTCCCCGGTGATTTTGATGAAACCCACACCCATCTTGCCTGTAGATCTTCCTAAATGAGTTTTGTCAGTCGTCTACTCCAGACTTTTCTGACACGTCCTCCCATTTTTCCTTGATCTATCCTCCTCCACTCTAAGAATACCACGGGTAAGAGCCGCGGCACTTGAGATGTTTCCATCCAAAGGTGGAAGGCTAGCAACTGCCGCAGAAGATACAGGTACTCCTTCCGTAGACCTCGACTTTTGATTAGAGGAAATGTGGCCTTCCAACTTTTTCGGATACATATTGACTCTAATTAGATATACATAATTTTTTACGACAACGATCGTATTCCTTGAAAGTCCCCATCCCTTCCTCCCGGCTTTCTCCTGGGTTATCCAATAAAGCGAATAAATTTCCTCTGATTGCCTCGTCAGCTTGCTAAAGAATCATGTATGACCTAACAAAATTCATTCCGTAAATTTTCGTCCCACTTTTGCAATAACCTTTGGGGGGAAGGGTAAAAAAGGAGGCATTCCTCAATAAAATATTTTCCTTTCCTGCCTTGTCAAAACTGGCCCATGTACCTAGAGGTCCTTTTGAACAGTGAAATGCTTCCATGACTTTATATCTAGCCTACTCAAAAATTGAATTGGCCCTAGCCATCATTGCCCAGGTTACCAAACCCGATGCCGCCCTCCATTTCTCGCCTTTTCCATAAAGAAGAAATACTATGTTACTTGAATTTGTATATAAGGACGCTTGGCATCTCAAGCTTGGTCGACTGGCAAGAGCATTAGTATTCTGTGTATTCCTCATCCCCAATCCAGTGTGGGCCGAGAATTCACCAAATCCTTCCTCATCGGTCAACGATCTCTTTGATTTACTAGAAGAAGAACAAAGCCTCCAACCCTTTGAATTAGGAGAAATGGTTACAGCTACCAATCAACCGCTTGGAGCCTCAACAGCGATCTTTGAGATTACAGACCAAGATTTATTGGACCAAAACAGCCGATCCTTAAGCGATGCCCTTCGATTTGTTCCAGGACTTTTTCTTTCGGTAGGGGGAACAACTGGCCCCTCTTTTGCCAGCATCCGGGGACTTTCGGCCAGACAGAATGTCGTATTTATTGATGGGCGACCTGTGTACGATGCCTGGTTTGGCGATTTGCGGCTCGAAAATATTCCTATAGATAAC
This sequence comes from Nitrospirales bacterium, assembly GCA_029261275.1. Lineage (GTDB taxonomy): Bacteria > Nitrospirota > Nitrospiria > Nitrospirales > UBA8639 > Nitrospira_E. The sequence continues at coordinate 25,355 of JAJDBR010000166.1, read as the reverse complement.
ATTGCCAAAATCAAAATCATCAAAGGTCCGGCGGAACCTGCCTATGGACCCAACACTCTTGGTACGGTGATCAACATTGTGACAAAACGTGGTACAGCCGTCCCCACGACCCGCGGAACACTTTCCTATGAGGCCCATAATACCCAGGATTATTGGGCGGAACATGGGGCACGTCAAGGAAATTGGAATTATTATTTCACTGGCAGTTACCGGCGAAGCCAGGGGTTTTCCCTCGCGAATGATTTTTCGTCTACCACAGTGCAACCGGGTGAGTTTCGTCAGCAATCAAGTTTTGTAAAGCAGAACGTGTCAGCGAACATTGGCTATGACTTTGGAGCTGAGAATCGAGTGGCCCTCGTCGCAGGCTACTACCAAGCCGATTTGGATACCCCCCCGAATATCAACGCCGAAGCCTTTCCTCGTTTTGGTATCCCCTTTAATCGGTTTGTTGATTGGTCGCGTTGGTATGTAGACCTCTACGGACAAATGGCTATCAGCGATCGAGTAAACGTTCGGGGCAACGTATATATCGATCAATTGCATAATTCACTGGATACCTTTACCGATTCGACATTCCAAACCCTGCGTGGCAATAGCCAATTTACAAATATGGTAACAGGAATGAATGGGCAAGCAACGATTTCAGTCACGGATCATGTGAAGGTAAAAGGCGGCATATTTCTTAAACAAGATCAACACCGTGAACGTGATGGCGTTGATAAAGAGGAACATGATGCGTTCACAAATGGATACTTCTTGGATATGGAATGGATCCCCGTTTCTCAGGTGGTCTTTTCAGCTGGTCTGAATTACGACCTCTTTTTCATTAACCAGGATAAGCATGTTGCCTCCGTCAGTCCGCGAGGGTCCATTATTGTGCAACCTTGGGCATCAAGCAGATTCTATGCAGCCATTGGTCGCAAATCTCGTCTTCCCCGTTTATTCAATGTATATGGAGGTATTGGCAATACAGACTTAAACGAAGAACGGAATCTGCTGACCGAAGTCGGCGTGAGTCAATCTTTGGGAAAAGATCGCGTAGTCTTAGGCGCCACGTGGTTTCGAAATGAAGTGAAAGATAAAATTGATTTTGTCCGCTTGCCGGGACCGGGGCGGCGTGGACAAGACCAAAATGTAGAAGATGCCACCGCTATGGGGGTAGAGCTAATTGCCTCAGTTTCAGTCACCGAATCCACACAGGTATCCGTTGACTATACCTACACGGACATTCAAGTGAACACTCAAGGAGAACCGAATTTTGATCGATATTTCCATCAACTGAATGGCCGGATTCAATATGCCGCACCCTGGGGTTTAAGTGCCGGGTTGCAAGTAGCCTATATTGATGGTGAGCCAGATGCCTTTCCTTCCAATTCACCTATAGGGGTGAAGAGTCAGTTCAATTTTGTTCTTATTAACGGTAAAATTTCTTTTCAAGTATTCCCAGGGTTCAGACCGTTTTTGGCCATTGAAAATCTGACCGACTCTAATTATGTTCGGAATATTGGTTTTCCCGAACCCGGGCGTCGGTTCTTCATGGGTGTCCATGCTCAATTTTAAGATTTCTTCTCCCCTTCATTTCCTTCTATTATTTACTCCCCCTACTGGCAACAATAATCCCAAATCAAGAAATGCCAAGAAATTTGGCATGACGGCCCAGGCCTGCCTTGTTTACCCTTTTTCGCCAATTAGCCGCATAATCCCGAAATCCTTTCTTATTCCCGACACATAGGCAGTATTTTATTCGAACTTAGCCTAAATTTGGCAGATTCTACTCCCTATTTGACCTTCACTTTTGTTAGGTTAGAGTCTTCCACTTAGAAGAACAATTATGGCCGCACGCGTAGTCATTACAGGAATGGGAGTCGTTTCTCCTATAGGAATTGGGATTCCTCGATTTTGGAAGGCCGCACTTCGTGGACAATCTGGCATTTCCGCGATCGAATCATTTGGCGATCTCCCTATGGAAGGCTATCGCTCCCGAATCGCTGGGCAAGTTTCCTCGTTTGAACCTCCAGGTCCAGATGAAGACAAGTTTTTCTCGCGCGTAGATCGCTATGCCCAAATGGCCTTAATGGCAGCCAAGGAAGCTATTCAGGATAGTGGTTTAACCATAGAATATGAGCGGGCTGAGCGCCTAGGAGTTATGGCGGGAGTCGGGATGGGCGGGATGATAATGGGTGAGCGGGAATTGACAAATTTATACGATTTCCACAAACCACATCGTGTTCACCCCAATTTCATTCCGACCATCACACTCAACTCTGCTTCGGGCATTATTGCTCTGGCTTTTGGAGCCAAAGGGCCTAATTTGACGGTTTCAACCGCCTGTTCCTCAAGCATCCATGCAATTGGGCACGCCATGCAGTGTATTCGCCTAGGCCAAGCTGATATGATGATTGCTGTCGGGGCCGATGCCAGTATTACTCCTCTCGTATTTGCTGGTTTTTGTTCATTGCGGGCCCTAGCCACCAAATATCAGGATCGACCCAGCCAAGCCTCTCGCCCTTTTGATCGAGGACGAAATGGCTTTGTGATGGGTGAAGGGGCCGGAGCCTTAATTTTGGAATCGCTACAACATGCCACCCGACGAAAGGCTAGAATTTATGCCGAAGTGGCTGGCTATGCGGCCACAAGTGAAGCCTATCATATGGTGATTCCCAAAGAGGATGGATTGGATATTGCCCGGACCATGACCCTGGCCTTACAAGACGCAAAAGTCCACCCTCAACAAGTTGACTATGTGAATGCCCATGCGACATCCACCATTGTCGGAGATGAAGTTGAAGTAAAAGGCCTACGCGCGGTTTTTGGAAAACGGGTAGGGAAAATTTTAGTAAATGCCACGAAATCTTTAATTGGGCACACCTTGGGTGCCTCAGGTGCCATAGCCACTATTGCGTCCAGCCTATCCCTCGACAAAAATATTATCCATCCCACAATCAATTACACGGACCCCGATCCCCACTGTGCCTTACCAGGGATATCCTCAAAATCCCAAAAGAAATCTCTGGGGACAGCTCTAGTCAATGCGTTTGGATTTGGCAGTAATAATGGAGTACTGGTTCTCAAGAAATTTTCATGACGATGCCCTTGCCATCTTCCAACGGTCATAGTCGGCAAATCTACGCGACCTTAGGAGATTACCTTCGACGCGATCCCTTAACCCTGCACCCAGAAGACTCTCTTCGAGATGATTTGGGGCTGGATTCGCTACAAACTATTGAGTTGGTGTATCAGGTTGAGTCAGCCTTTGATCTCCAAATTCCTGATGATGACTTTGGAAGATTACAAACCATCGGGGATGTGGTGACCTATCTCAATGAACGCACAGACCTGACTCATCATCAGGCCTCACCAATCCAAAATCCCACAAAACAAAAGAAGTCTAGCACCAACGCGACAACGAAGCCTTGGTCTCGGTCAAATGCGTCACCCAAATGAATAGCGTAAAACACATTTACTCTAACCCCATTCCTATTGAAGAACTCGCGCAGTACGCTCAGGCGACCCTGCAAGGGTCTTCCGACGTATTGATTTCTGGATTGTCCCATTTGGAAGGAGCCACTTGTGGTGATCTCTCCTTTGTGGTGAAGCCAAAATTCCACGAAGCAGCACGAAGTTCTCAAGCAGCGGCTTTTCTCACGATTCACCCCATTCCCGATGATCCTCGGCCTCAACTCATTTGCCCCAATCCCATGCTTGGAATCGTCATGCTCGCTCAAAAGTATTTTTCACCACCTCTCCCCCAGCGAGGCATCCATCCATCTGCTGTGATTGGACATGATGTGCGCATTGGGCCTGATGTATCAATTGGAGCATTGGTCACCATTGGGGCCCGTGCTCAAATTGGCTCAGGCGTGACAATTTATGCGGGAGTGCATATTGGGGAGGACACGGTTATTGGAGACGATTCCATACTGTATCCTCACGTGTCTCTGCTCACCCACTGCATTCTAGGGCACCGGGTTATTCTCCATAGCGGGACCGTGATTGGAAGCGATGGCTTTGGATATGCTCAGCATGAAGGCTGTCACCAAAAAGTTCCGCAATTAGGAAATGTCGTGATTGAGGATGACGTCGAATTAGGAGCTAACGTCACTGTGGATAGGGCAACTTTTGGAAGTACTATCATCAAACAAGGGACAAAAATAGACAACCAAGTGCAGATTGCTCATAACGTGGTCATCGGAGAACATTGTATTATTGTCGCACAGGTAGGGATTGCCGGCAGTACTCAACTAGGGCACCATGTCATGATTGGAGGACAAGCAGGACTCGTGGACCATCTGACCATTGGAGATCAGGTAAGGATTGCCTCAGGAGCTGGAGTCACTAATCATGTGGAATCACATCACACAGTTGGCGGCCGACCGGCAGTGGCACACAATACCTGGCGAAAAGCTCAAGTCCTGCAATACCAATTACCCGAGATGCGCAATGAATTGCGGGCACTCCGGAAAGAAGTAGAAGACCTCAAACAACGTCTCCCCAAACCTTCCTCCCCCCCATTACCCACCTGATTCGTTTAGGCCTTTGAATTGGCAAAGGACCTGGGCAAACAACACCCAATTATTGTTTCCCTGGGGGCAAAACCAGACCTTTCCAAAAAAACATTTTGGCCCAAAAATAGCCAGCCCATGGCAACGCAAACGCGGCAACCGGATGCAAAAATCCGGTCCACACGCATATTCCCGCTAGGGTCAATAACCCGACAAAGCCTAAGAAATACCACAAAAACACCAAGCCACGCCCGCGATGTTCAATCGTAACGTCTGAAACCGTTTTCTTGGCTTTTCGCACCGATCGTTGGGTAAAGGCCTTCATTCGATTGGCAAAATACCCTGGGAATTCTCGCAAGAGATATTGTTGATACTTTGTTTGGGCGAGCCCCAATAAAACACCAGCAATCAGAAGGGCAGAACTATAGGTAAACGTCTCCCACCCATATTGCCCTTGATATAATTGATACCCTAAAGCCGCCACCCCTACTAGAATGGCAATCAGGCCCAAAAGGCTCGCAGGGAATAAGATATAGGTCCGGACAAACTCTTGGGCTTTCTCCGTCTCATCCTCATGGCGTCTCGCTGTAATAACTTTAGGCATGGTTTCTGTCCGAATTAGAAGGGTTCACTACTAGGCAACCGATCACCATTTGATTCCATGGAGTCATCGGGCTCAGGGCTTTCATCTTCAGGGATACGATAGCGTTCACCAAACCATCCCTGCAAATCAATTAATCGACACCGATCAGAACAAAAAGGCCTAAACGGATTGCCCTCCCAGGAAATGGGCTTATGACAGGTTGGGCAGGTATGGACGCTCTTTCCCATTTTTGTGTAATTTTGTCACGGGGTTATACATGAAATTGCGCTTCATAGAGACCAGCATACAGGCCGCCCTTGGCCAGCAAGGAGGTATGATCTCCTTCTTCGACAATGGCTCCACCATCCAATACCACAATTCGATCCACGGACTGTAACGTCGACAAGCGGTGGGCAATAATAAAGGTGGTGCGTCCCCGCATCAGTTCATCCATGGCGATTCGAATGTCAACTTCGGTCTCCGTATCAATATTAGAGGTGGCCTCATCCATCACGACAATGGGTGGATCTTTTAATAACACCCGGGCAATGGCTATCCGTTGTTTTTGACCCACGGATAACTTCACGCCACGCTCCCCGATCCATGTGTCATAGCCATCAGGAAGAGCTTGAATAAATTCATGGGCCTGCGCGGCCTGCGCCACCGCCTCAATCTGCTCATGTGAGGCCGAGATATCTCCATAGGCCAAATTGTTTCGCACGGTTCCATTGAACAAGAACGGTTCTTGTTGAACAAACCCAATTTGGTCTCGCAACGTGAATAATGGAAGGTCTCGAATATCATACCCATCCAATTCAATCGTTCCAGCGCCGACATCATAAAAACGGAAGAGCAGTTTCATGAGCGTACTTTTACCAACACCACTCGGTCCTACAAAGGCCACATGTTTGCCAGGTTCGACACACAAGGACAACTTGGTGAAAACCGGTGTCCCTGCTCGGTAAGCAAAGCTCACCTGCTTCCATTCAACTTTTCCCGACAAACGAGAATTCTGTGGTTTACGCGTACCCTCGTCCGGCACTGCAGGTTTGGCATCTAACACATCAAAGATTCGTTCTCCGGCGGCCAACGCATGTTGTAACAAATGATTGACGGAATGAATTTGGTTCACTGGCGTATAGAATAGAGCGAGAAATGACAAAAACATCACAAACTCACCGGGAGTCAGTCGTCCTTCCATCACTTCACCAGCACCAAACCACACGATTAACGCTGTCCCTAAATTCCCAACAAAAATCATACCTGGAGAATACAATGACCACAGATACATGGCTTTTAAGTTGGCTTGGCTATAGTTCTGCGACATGTTTTCAAAACGGGATCGCTCATAGGCTTGTCGATTAAATCCCATCGTTTCGCGTATCCCTGACAACGCATCTTGGAGATAGCCATTGAGGTCCGCCGCATGTTGTCGAATTTCGCGATAATAGCCATGCACACGACGAGTGAAATACACGCCTCCAACCACTAAGATGGGAATGGGGAGTAACACGAAGAGAGCCAGTTGCCAGTTTAACCAAAATAATATAGTCGTAATGCCCACCAGCGTTAATGTGGCCGTGAGTATCCCCTCAAACCCATCGATGAAAATACGCTGAACCGGTTCCGTATCATTCACCACCCGTGACATAATTTCTCCGGTTGACCGATTTTCATAATAGGTCAACGATAATCGCTGTAAGGCCTCAAACACTTCTTGGCGAAGACGATGCACCACCCGTTGTTCCAGCATGTTGTTAAACCGAATGCGAAGGGAGTGGAAGAGATTTTTCAAGCCATAGGCTAGAACTAGTCCAATGAGTATCCATGGCAATAAATCCCAATTATCTGCAAGAAACACGTCATCAATCACAACTTTAATGAACCATGGCGGGAGGAGCTCTAACGCCGTGGTCAGCGCGGCGAATAAAAATGTCAATACAACCAACCCCCGATAGGGGCGGAGATAAGTCATAAAACGGAGCAATGATTTCATAATAAACTTACAAACCTTATTCTGTTACCAAGAACGAGTCCCGGGGAGGGAATTCCGAGAGCTCACTAATTTGAAAGGTGGATGGGGTAACGAGAGAAAATGGGTAGCCAGATTTTAGGTGACGAGTCCTTATATGACCGTGGAAGACTCTTCCTTCCAATAGGTATCAAACTCTTCCAACTGCGTCAGCGTGGACATGTCTGTCATCCGATCAATAAATAATTTCCCAAGCAGATGATCCATTTCATGCTGAATACACACCGCATAAAGTCCATTGGCTTCGATATCCTGGAGCACTCCCTGTCTGTCATAGGCTTGCACACGCACCATGGAGGGCCTCATGACTTTTCCCCGCATATTATCAATACTTAAACACCCCTCCCACATTTCACTTTGGATTGGTCCGTAAAACACTATTTTGGGATTAATGAGGACCGTTTTGGGGATACCATCTTTCCCGTCACATTCCATGACGACGACCTGCTCGGATTGAGCTACCTGAGGAGCGGCCAAACCAATCCCCTCAAAATGCACCATCGTTTCAAACATATCATCAAGAAATTCCTGGAACCGTCGGCTGCCAATCGTCGCAGGATCAACTGGATTAGCAATTTCCCGAAGAATGGGGTTTCCAACTTTTGCAATCGGTAGCACGGGCATTCCAAATTTACTCCTTATATTTCAGCGTTCACATGCCACATGAAAATTTTCGGAAATTGAATACAGATACCTTACTCGTATTCGTTAAGAAGAATTAGCTGACATCCATATTGGCTGGAGATTCTGGCGATGTGCCTGGCGCAGCCTTCCTATCGAATCTGTTCTTGTTCTCTTCCCACCAATCCCACCATTCCTTGGCCCATTCTTTTCGTTTTTCTGGAGTAGAAATTTCCCAATCATGGATGGGCCCGCTAAACCGGGTGAGGATCCAGAAGGAATCCCTGGCTGTAATCGACACATATTTCTCAGGATCAGGAATAACGCCAATGATAATCGGCAACACTTCTTTTCTATGCACATAGCGGGCCTCAAACACGGCCGTATTCCGAATTGTAGAATTGGGGTCTTTCGCCATACCTGCAATAGCAGGTATCACTTCATTTGGATCCAATCGAGTCGCCACTCGAAGCGCATGTGATCGAACCTTCGATTCTTCCTTTGGATCGAGGGCTAACTCTACCAAGGCTGGAACAGCCGATGAATCCCGTATCATGGATAGCGTTTCGACCGCGTTAAACCGGATTCGCGGCCCTGGCATCTTTAAGGCCTTGAGTAAATGAGGAACTGAATGTTTGCCAAAATGGACAAATTCACCTATGGCCCACAACTCCTGATTTCCATCCAGTAAGGGCAGGAGAGAACCCAAGCGTTCCTGTTCTTGTTCATTTAATTTCTCTGGAGCCGGAGTCGCATCTTCTCCAGGCGTAAAGTCAGGCTGCGGTGGAGGGGTGAAAGGCATCTGAACCAGATAAAGCTTAGTAAGGTTCTCCCCCTGTCCCGCCAAAACCCATCCGTTAGCAAAGAAAAATACCAGAGCGAAGCAGGAAAAAATTTGGAGGACGCGCGTCAGTTGCTGAATCATGAGATACCCTTTCGTGAGTCTCAAAACAAAATTACTAGCATTAATGAAGTCTAGTGGCAGAGAGCTAAAACGGTCAAGCCAAACTTCATCGTCTGTTGACTCCGCGTGAACCTCCAACTCATTTATTTAATGGACCTTCAGTTCAGTCCAAGCCCGATCATAGTCACGAATCGCCTCATGCACGTCTTCCATCCATTCCATTCTTGAAAGAACCTCATCTGGGGGATACACCGCGATATTATCCCGAATCTTCGCAGGCAATTGATGACGAACATGACGATTCGCTGAGGCAAACAATAGTCGCGTTGACGTTTGGAGAGCCACTTGATCACTTAATAAATAATTAATAAACTCCATGGCCAACGTTTTGTTCTGGGAACTCGCCAGCACCGCCAAACAATCGGTCCAAATTGTGCCGCCTTCCTGAGGAATGGCATACCGAATGGAAGAATCTTCTTGCATCGCCCGGGCCACTGGACCACCCCATCCATGCGCTAACACGACGTCGCCAGATAGTAATAGGTGATCGTAAAGCTCACTGGTGTAGGCTTTTACCAAGGGTTTTTGCTGAATGAGTCTCTTTTTGGCTTCTTGAATAATACGAGGATCCCGACTATTTAGTGAATGACCCAATGCCCGCAAGGCCAATCCGAACACCTCCCGCTGATCATTTAACATACTAATACGGCCTGAATACTGAGGATCCCATAAGACATCCCAACTGGTCGGCACTTCGGTCACAATCTCCGCGTTATACCCAATACCGACCGTGCCCCATAAATACGGAATAGCAAATTTCTGAGTCGGGTCAAATGGCAGATGAGTCAAGTGCGGTTCCAAATCCTGGCTATGCGGAATCCGTGATAAGTCCAACTCGGCCAACAGTCCTAGGCGCCCCATAATGCCCGCCATAAAATCAGACGGTACGGCGACATCATAGCCAGTCATCCCTGTTTGGACTTTCGCCAATAATTCTTCATTACTGCTAAATGTATCTACCACCACACGTACGCCATAACTCGCTTCAAAGGCCGCCATGATTTCAGAATCAACATAATCCGACCACGTATAATAGTAGAGTGTTGGAGGAACAGCTTCTTCGGATTCTGACGGTGAAGACGAGTTGGAGCAGCTCCCAAGCAAGGATCCAAATACACACCACAGCAGAAAGAAAAACACCTTGATGCGGGGATTATGAAGATGAGTCATGTTTGATCGAAAAGGAATAGGCCTGGGACTGAAACAGCCAGGACAATCCCACACAAGCCATCGAGACCACAACCATTATCGCAGATAAGGCATTGACCTCTGGGGTTAATCCCGTTTTGATCATCGAAAACACTTTGAGCGGCAACGTCGTGGAGCCTGGACCGGCCACAAAAAAGGTCACCACAAAATCATCCAGCGAAACGGTAAAACTAAGGAGGGCCGCTCCCACAATCGCTGGACGCAGCATGGGCACGGTAATGTGCGTGAGAACATTCCATGAGGAAGCGCCCAAATCACGCGCCGCATCTTCCCAAATGGGATCAAATTTGCGGAGACGGGCTCGGAGAATCACCACGGTCAATGGGAGATTAAAAACCATATGCCCAATGACAATCGAACCAAAGCCCAAGGGGACTTGCAAGAACACAAATACCATCAATAAGGCCACGCCCATTAAGATTTCCGGAATGACCAGAGGCAAGAGTATCAGGATGTTCATCCATGAGGCATGCCCCTTTCGCCATTTTTCCATTCCAATGGCGAGACCTAGGCCCAACAGGAGAGAGAAAAAAGTAGAAAGCACGGCGATGATCAGACTATTGATAGTCGCATCCATGATCGAGGGATCGGCGAGTAATTTTTCATACCATTGGATCGAAAACCCTTTCCAGGTCACCCCCATAGCCGAAGCGTTAAACGAAAGCCCAATCAAGATGATGACTGGCACATACAAAAATAACATAGTCATAAACCCAGCAAGAACAAGAGGTTTGGGCAAGGCTCTCATGGTAGGCTCTTCCCAAAAGATGTCCGACTAACCAGAAACCACAGAATCAAGGCTGTCCCCATCAACGCAAACGACAAGGCCGATCCGAATGGCCAATCCCGAGATACGAGAAATTCCTGTTGAATGAGCGTCCCAATCATCATCTTTTGTCCGCCACCTAATAAATAGGGGGTGATAAAAGCCCCAAGCGAAGGAATAAACACCAAGACACCTCCCGCCACAAAACCAGGTTTGCTCAATGGAAGAACGACATGTCGAAACATCGCACCCACCGAAGCATACAGATCGTAGGCCGCTTCTTCTAAATGCGGAGAGATACGTTCGATGGCCACGATTAACGGCAGCACCATGAACGGAAGATAACCATAGATCAATCCGAGGGCCACCGCAAAATCAGTAAACAATAACGAAAGTGGTTCCGATTGAATCCCAAACCAAATGAGAAACGCATTCACCAACCCATCAGCACGGAGAAGTAAAATCCACGCATAGGTTCGCACTAAAAAATTGGTCCAAAACGGTATCATCACCAAGGTCAGCAATAACAGTTGCCATCGAGGAGATGCTCGAGCGACCATATAGGCCAACGGAAACCCTATGACAGCACAAACAATTGTGGCCAGACTCGCAAAGATTAACGATCGAAAAAAAATTATCCCCATCAATGGATCAGCTAACCGACGATAGTTGTCGAGGGTGGCGATCCATTCAACCCCGCCATAGAGACCTCGACTCGCGAGACTGACGCCCAATACCACCAGCAATGGAAGGAAAAAGAACAGCAATAAAAAAAAACTTGCCCCCCAGAACAAGTATTTCACCGATAATGGCAAGGAATGCGAAAAGAGATGAATCACAAGAATGAAGGGTCAAGTCAATTAGTCAGAAAGCGCGAAGCCTTCATGGGCCGCCCACTGAAGAAACAGAGATTGGCCAACGACCAATGAGGGTGTAGGAACTTCAGCTCTCGGCACCCGAGCCGTCCAGATTGAGTCGTTGGCTAGACAGAAATAGTAGAACACTTCGTGGCCATGATAGGCCACATCATGTACCACCGCAGAAAGGGTATTCTCGTAGTCATTGCAAGGCTGATCAACCGAAATATGAATATGTTCAGGCCGAACAACAACGAAGACAGGCCCAGCCACAAGACCTTTTGGACAACGAGCCATCATCAAGGGAAAATGTTCCTGCTCAATCCAACAGATCCCACTCTTTGTCCGAGTAATCATGCCTGAAAAAGAATTGGAGAGGCCAATAAACTTGGCAACAGTCGAAGAGACTGGCTGTTCATAAATTTCTTGAGGCGTTCCAACCTGTAAAAGCTTTCCAGCGGCCATCACGCCGATACGATCTGAAACCAAAAGGGCTTCATCCTGCTGATGGGTCACACACACAAAGGTCGTGTTCACTTCTTCTTGTATATGTTTCAGTTCCGCTTGCATGTCCTGTCGCAACTGCTGATCCAGTGCCGCCAAGGGTTCATCCAGAAGCAAAACAACGGGACGATTCACGAGCGCGCGACCCAACGCCACTCGCTGCTGTTCCCCTCCTGAGAGTTGCTCCGGAAATCGTTGTAATTTTCCTTCTAAACGCACAAGAGTAGCCATCTCTTCGACAGCCGCCCGAATACATGGCTGGGTTTGACGCTGCATCTTTAGGCCAAACGCAATATTGTCAAATACCGTCATGTGAGGGAACAACGCATACTGCTGAAACACCATATTCACCGGACGGGCATGGGGGGGATCCGCGTTAACGATTCGCTCTTGAATCGTAATCGTTCCAGAATCTGGAATATCCAATCCAGCAATAACTCGCAAAAGGGTCGATTTCCCTGACCCACTTGGCCCTAGTATGGAAAAAAATTCTCCCCGTTCAATGGTCAACGAAACATGGTTAACGGCAACAACTTGGCCGTGAGTTTTCACGACATCCTTGAGGACAAGAATGGATGACACAGGAAAAGGTTTCTTTGTTAAGGGGACAAGTGGATCAGGGTCAACAGGGATTCTAGGGAGAGGAGAAAACTGAAGTCAATAAAGAACCAAATAAGAAAGCGAGGTTACCACCGCTTCGCAAGTTAGGATAGACTTCTTTCTATCCGTTCTTGACGCTCATTCGCATCAAGGATTGTAACGCGGCTTCCTGAACCGTGGAGCAGGGATCTTCCAGGGCAGTCGTCAAGGCTTCAAGGGCAAAGCGTTGGGCAGACACCCGATCTGTTTCACCACCCAATTGAATGGCAGCATTGGATCGGATATCTGGATCCTGATGAAATAATAGGGTGCATGAGGATCCTTCATTATTTTTAGGACCAGTTTTTATATACATGAGATTTCTCCTTAACTAAAGCAATGTTTTATCAATAGACCCATCGGTTCTATTTCCGGTGTTCTTAAACTAATAGAATCGAATAGAAGAAATTTTCATTAATTGAGTACTAGATCAGCACCTGATAAGAGGGGTTCCCCTCTTGTAGGAATAAAAAACTTGTAGAGAAACTCCGCGTTAATATTTCAAAAGGGAAATCCCTCGAAGGAACAAAGGAAGAAAAGAAAACACTAATTCAGTGCATTTGAATGGAGCCCGGAGGGTTCCGGCAAATGATGTTCTTGCCCCTCAATTTCATCCATGGAGTGATAGATTCGGACAAGCTTTGAAAAATTCACAAACTCCAGCATTTCCCGAACCATGGGCCGAGGATTCACCAAACTCAAACGAATTTTCTGACGATTAAGATGATGATACGTCAAAAATAGTTTTCCTAATCCACGACTATCAATCGTCGTCAGCGCTTGCAGATTCAATAGAATATGTCGACCCTGCGCTTCCTCCGCCTGATACACAGCTGATTCTAAAAGGTGTTCGGCCTGTGCGTCTAAACATGCCCCAAGGGTAATGATATGCATAGTCGGATGGTGGGTAGACTGTGTTGACATGTCGTTCATGACTGGTCAATCTTTTCGGTTCCCCATAAAGGCAACTTAAGACATTGGTGACCAGCCAACAGAATTTTCCTAGGCAACCGATCGCACATTGGTTTTGTTTTGCACAATAGGAAATAACGTTGAAAAATTCACCAAATGTAGTAATTCTTCAACCGAAGATCGAGGATTCATCACCGTCAATGCCACACCTTTTTTTCGTAGTGAATAATAGAGGAGCAATAATTTACCAATCCCCGCGCTGTCCAGTGATGACACTTTTGAAAAATCAAGAACGACCTGGGTGCACCCAGGGCCTTCTGCTGCTGCTAACGCCGTTTCCACCGGTACGCGAGCTGTTTTATCACACCGTCCCGATAACAATAAAATTCGAGTCTCTTTATCTCTCCGTGTCATGACTAACATGAATCAATTCCTCCTTTTCCTCCCTCATGATTTACCGTATCTCTTCTGTCTATCTCGTTCCAGGGCGCACAAGAGAATGTCTTGAGCAACCAGCGTGCCATTAAATCGCTACTCACTTATGGGCTTGGGCCAAAAAGAAGGGTCCTAAAACCTGGGAAATTCGACAGGTAAAGAAAAAAGACCGCTAGCCAGAATTCAAAAAATGGCATCGGCAGGAGGCAGACCTTTCCCTATAGGAAAAAGCGTCCCATACCCAATTTCAACTCACCCAATAACGAATTTGGGATTGAGAATTTCCTTCAGGCCTGTCTAGGAATGAAGGTGAAAGGAACCATGGAGAGGACAACTAGTGTGCCCTCTAAGGAGAGAGTCTGTAGCAAACCTCGTTATATAACTTTCCATTCTCTTATGGGCAGATACCTCCTTAAAACCACTGGATTCCTAACCCGCCAGATCTCCTCATCCACCATTTCTTCCCCATACCAACATTGTAGTAAAATCAGCATTGTGGGAAAGATCGCCTTAGTGGGCCAAAATGGTCAACAATTTCTTAGGAGATGAATTTATAGATGGGACCCCTATTGAAATATTTCTCCCACGAAGCCGCAGGAGTATTTGGACCACACTGCATCCAAGGGACACCCTACGATTAAATCTTATTGGTCTGATCGAATGAGGTCCTTAAAGCTTTCAGTAGCTCGATCGGCGATCTTTCCCAGTGTCTTGTTGGAAACTCCTGGCACTACCGGACTCGGGGCAGTGCGCGGCTTCGGAGGCCGCGCTTTCATCAAGCGTTCCCGCTTAGAGGCTTCCTTCCGTAAGGCCACTACACGTTTTTTGTACTTCTCGGCACTCCTTTGGAGTTCAGCTACGGTTGATGTCCCAATATTTTGGCGTGCTTCTCGCTTGGCCTGCTCGACCTTCAAGGGATTGGCTTGCGCCCAGGTATCACGCCGCACTCCGGTCACCTGCCAGCATACCTTTTGCCCTCGACTGCCTCCAGCAATGACAAACATGTTATTTTTAACCTCCTGACTCACGTGGAGATTAGGAACTGGCGCTCCGATTGATGTCAGTTGGTACCGTAGGTCACGATTAAGAACCGTGAACCAGCGCGGCAGTCGCACGCGACCCTGTCCTCGAGCATTCAACGTCACAACTCCATCGTAAAAGGTCTTATACTCAGGTGCTTCCACGGATGCATGGTTGAGGACCTTTCGCTTTGGATCAAGTGGGTGATCGATGGAGAAGCAAGACGCACTTTTTGAGAACATTCCTGTCACATGAACATTTCCCTGAAAATACCCCGCCCAGGCTCCGAACTGTGGGACGCCCAACCCATGCACACCGATACCGGAGAGCGTACTACCCGATATACCCTTGCCCACTAGAGAGCCACCAAAGACTCCCACGCCATCTTTTTCATCCGAATTGGTTGGAGGAGACCATGAAAATCCGAAAACACCTGTGTTACCGACAGCCTCTATACCATGACTAATACCAGAAAGAGCCCGAACTGCTGTCGAGCTTAACGAAGAGGTATCGATTGCGGGGGCGCTCTGACTGTATTTTGAGGCATCTATCACACTACCATCCCATGATTGGGCATAGATCGCCGTTCCGTGCGAGGACTCCGCGCGCACAGCTGTTCCGTTTTGGCTGAAGCCGTCCACACCCACTCCCATTTGGTGGTCGTTCTTGCCAATCACTCCAGACGCATTTTCGGCTTTGGCCTCACTCACCACTCCATGTGCTTGCTCGCTTAGGGCTTGCACGCCCGTTCCAGCTATCGAGTGTGCCTCCAGGCCAGGACCCGCAATGGCTTCGGCTCGAATACCAGCGGACTGACCAGGTCCAAAACCGTACACACCCGCCGAATGCTCCGACCCAGTCACGCCAGCCACGCCGATGTTACCACTGCTAAAACCCTGCACGCCTCCGCTGCTCCCGAGGCCCCGCACCCCGATGCCTGATTCAACCGCCTCTCCATGCACGCCGACCGACCTCTTCCCGAACGCAAACCCCACGGTGCCGGTTGCCTCATTGCGAAGAGTCATGCCGAGGACGCCGACTCCCTCCTTATTGGCGCCCGGTAATGCTGGGTCTGTGCCGTTTACTCCTACTACAGCAGCATTGTCTCCATTCAGGTTGACTCCATAGAGACCCGTGGCCTTCGGGGCGAAGCCAAGGGCACCCACCGATTGATCCGAGGCAAATCGCCCTGCAAGATTTTTATCTGCCTGTGCTACTACCGCCTCATCTTCGATGGACTCTGCATATACAGCAACACCTTTGCTTCCGGCAACCAGAGCACCGTTCTGTTCGTTTTTTACAGTGAGTGCTGGAGCTAGATCGCTCACGGCTCCGGTTGATGGCTGGTTCCAATTTACAGCTGGCATAGTCTACTCCTCTCTCCAGGTAAGTTGAATAAAAACGGAAAGGAATCCTAATGTTCTGCTAGAACGATAGAAGATTTACCAAAGGAATAAAAAAATAAGCCAACACCGGTACAATCAGGGCAACACCCAGAGTTTTTCTCTCGCTGGCCAGCCTCTAATTACACAGATTCAAATTTTTCTTCTTGCGTCGTAAATCTCAGCAACTTTAGTACCATATATGTCTGCACAAAGGAGTATCCCAACCCCTTCCTGCAAACGGCTGATTTATTGAAAGAAACATGTAGGCTAATAAAAAGGAAGTCATAAACCGAAGAACGGCGAGGTATAGGAACTCCCACATAATCGTATCTTAACAGATACACGATCGTATCTAGTTAGATACGGTTTACTGGCTGTCCCTTCTATTTATTCATCACGTGGGATTAATAAATCGTGAATAAGGTGTCAGTTAATTTTTTAGGGATTGGAACTGAGAGTAAAACTGGAAGTGGTTCGGATGAGCGACCGGAGAAAGAGACGCAATCTGATGATTTGATTGGTGCGCCCGGCTGGAATCGAACCAGCGACCACCGGCTTAGAAGGCCGATGCTCTATCCAACTGAGCTACGGGCGCATCCTTTAAAATCAACGAGTTAGGCGAGTCAGTCACTTGAGGTGTATGGGCTAGTGTTAAATAGGTGTTAAATTGAGAAGCGGCTTGTTTTAAGTCATTCACTCGGAAGCTATTGTAGCGTTTAAACACTGCCATTGTCTTGTGGCCAGTAATTTTCATAATCGTCAGGTGATCAATCCCTGCCCGCCTCATATTGGTGACTGCCGTATGACGAAAATCGTGAAAATTGAATCCATCAATTCCAGCACGACGACATGCCCCTTTAAAGGCAGTCTTCATTGACCCAATAGACCGACCCTTCACAAGAAACACCTTTTGCTCATCAAGATATCGGACCTTATACAAATTCTTCAATAAGACCGTCAACTCACGAGTGAGAGGAATCAAACGAGCATCATCTGTCTTCGTATCTTCTGCACGTAAACGAATTAACCCGGCTTGAAAATCCACACGATCCCAAGTGAGCGTTAATATTTCTCCCGAACGCATACCAGTTTGATACGCACACAGATTGATGGCCTGGAGGTGAAGGGCCGAGTGAGTTTGCAGACGGTCAAATTCCTCTGGCTCTAGCACTCGATCCCGTACATTATTCTCTTTTCCCAACTTAATAAGACTGACAGGATTTCGTTCAAGCCATCCCTCTCGTATTGCCAGAGAAAAAATAGCTTTCAGCAGGGCTAAATTCCGATTGATCGTGGCAACCTTGAGGGTTGTCCCACCATTGCCAACATCTTGCAATCGTTGATCACGAAATTTCTCAATTTTTAAGGGAGAAACTTCATTGAGAGATAATTTCCCAAAAAACGGAAGAAAACGTTTTTCAATGATGGCCTTTTTCCAAGGATAAGTGTTGTGTTTTTGGACGGTGTGGGTATCAAGGTAAATTCGAGCAAGAGCCTGAAATGTCATAGAACTCGACTCTCTCTCGCTTTTCATTCCATCCATTACTAACTCGGTGTGAATTTTGGCCGCATGTTGTTTAGCCATGGTCTTGGTTGTCCCACACGCTTTCCATCTCCTCAACTTCGCACCGGGAATACCTTTTCCCAACCTTATAAACTTCCCATCATCCACGACGGAAAACTCTACGTACCACCCGTCCTTTCGCTTGGTGAGTCCCATAAATGCCCCCTTTTAAAAATGAATAAAAATTAATCCTTCAATAAGTCCTGAAGATCAACGCCCAACGCCTCAGCAATCTTGCGAAGGGTAGAAACCCTGGGATCATAGCGTCCCGCCTCCAAGCGGACCAGCGAGGTGTAATGCACCCCTGCCAGCACCGCTAAGGTCCGAAGAGAGAGCCCCTGCTGTTCCCGGATAAATTTGAGTGTTTTCATGTGAATAATCTACGCATGGTAGAAACTATGCTTCCATTACTCTTATTAGGTATTTATTAATACATCGGCATTTTGGTCTTTTCCTTGATCCACTGGTCTAATAAATCTTTATCAAAATATAGATTCTGATTATGTTTTACATAAGGGATTTCCCGTCGATTCACCTTCTTATAGAGAGTCTGTGTTGGAATATTCAGATAGATTTCCGCTTGCTCCCTGGTGAGAAGCCGTGACGTAAGTGATTTATGATCCTTCATTATCCTTTTTCCTTTTCTTGCAGTAGGGAGATGCAATGCTTCGCACCTCCCCAACTACATTTAATCTGCAATGTTTGTGCTTCACCAAAACGTTCCATTTACCTTTCTACCCGGTTACCAATTTCGCGTTCCCTCGACGCACCACTACACACCTCTCTTTACAGAGAAAGAGCCTAGTGAAGGCTACAAAGGTTGTCATGTTGGGATGACGGCGGGAATGGGCAATCGAGAGGCAAGCTGTCCTAATGTCCTAGTTGTCTTAACACTTTCTATTGGTTCTCATACTTCCTACCCCTTTCTTCGTTCTTTCACAGAAGAATAATTTTCCGTGTGTTGAATTAAATAAAAATGAATAGGACTGCTAGGACACAGGACAGGGAGCGTCGTCTGAAAAATGAACTCCCTTGTAAGCCCAGGGCCGACTCTTGTTTTCTTTGGTTGTTAACCGAACACGTTTGACGTTTGGAAAACATGCTTTCACTTCTCTCCCTAAATTTGTATTGCCCATGGGGTAACCTCCATTATCTTTGCATTGCTTCACGTAATCCTCATACATCCGTCCTACTTCCACGTGTCTATTGGGATCTTCGATGTAATTCTCAACCAGGTATTCTCTCGCAGGGTTGGCTTCTCGCTTAAATTCTTTTCGAGCAGACAGGCAAACCTCCGGCTCTAAGAACTTCCTCTCCTTCCGCAAAGATTGCGCTCCACGAATCGCCCAATTCAAGATTCCGGGCAATTCCACCGCTAAGTCGTCAGTTAACTGAGAATTGCGTTCCTCTTCAGAAATGGTCACGGGAAAGGGCAAGATAATCAACCGTCTCCACAGACCATCACTTCGATCTCGAAAGGGTGGCCGCACATTGCTAGCCATAATCAATTTTGCTGTAGGTTTCGCAGCAAACGGCTTCCGAAATTTTGGATTAAAATGCATCAAATCATTGCCAGTAAATTGTTTGAGCAACCCTTCCGCAACTCGATCCATGTCACCAATTTCTGCTGTGATGTTGACTAGCTTGCCTAAGGTAGCCTCTAAACCATGTGAGGCTCCAAATAGTTCTAATGGCAAACTACTGATATTCTCTGCACCGAGCATTTTGGCTAAAAGATTTAAGACCACTCCCTTCCCATTGGCTCCCGTCCCTTCAAACAGGAAAAACTTCTGAAGACTCGTGTCGTAGGTCAGGCAGTACCCAAATATTTCCTGCAACAACTGGCGGCACTCGGGATCAGGCAACACACGTTCCAGAAAGTTCTGCCATTGAGGCCACCTGGCCTTTGGATCGAAGCGAAACGGCAACGCCACGGTGCTGACAAAACCAGGAGTATGTGGCAACACCTGTGGAGGTTTCTTGTCTTTCAGCAACTTCCCGATATCCAAGATACCGTTTTCAAACACCAACGTCTCGGGACTTGAATTCCACTGACCATCCACGTATTGAGCGGGCAACGCCACATGATGAGGCAATAGGCACATTGCCTCTAAATTGGCCAACACATTGTTTAATAACGTTTTGGTGGCCTTTGCTCGGGCCGGGCCACGTCGGAGATACACCATCACTTCTGCTCGTAAATCGTGTATTGGAATGGATTTGAAAATCTTCCCATTAAACTTCAACCATTCTTCTCCATGCCAACACAAATGCAATCCATCTGGAGCCTGGAACCCCCTTGAGGTTAGAAAGCCATCCGCCAAATCAGCTGGAGTCGGGGTGCGTCCCCCCCCACCCTGCTTTCCCTTTCCCTGAGGTTCATAGACTTGTGTTAAATTCCCTAAGACTTGCTTAATCACACCTTGGCCATAAGTTGTTCCGTCCCCATAGTGCCGTTCATCCCATTTGGGGCGGATTAATTTCGATTGATGAAAGAGTCGATCCAATTGTTCCGCATCATGGCCCGTCCAGAACGCTAGGATGCCACACAGAGCCACATCCGCTTCAGATTGTGACCGATAGCTCCCCTGCCATTCCCCATCCCACAGTGACTTAAATTTGGCAGCATTTTTCGCCGCCTTGGCCTTCTGAATCACCTCTTCATCGGTTAACCCCGTGACACCCTGATCTGTTTTTCCAGCAATAGGCGAGGCATCGACCTGCTTGGACGAAAACGTCTCAGCGTGGAGGGTTTCAACTTCTGCTTGTCGTGATTCAACCGTCAAAGGTGCGCCATCGAGATGCTGTCCTGTCATACAAAAGAACCGAACAGAGTCATACATTTCAATCGTTCCCTTCCGACGTCCGCCTGACGGAAGTGTGGCTCGTACCAAAATATGTACGCCCGTTCCTGATGGCGAAACTTCGGTATAGGACTGGAGGTTTTCAATAACCTCTTGTGCCCAGGGCTCAAGATCCCCTGTTGTTGGATTCCGGCATTGGTCTAAGTCAATTCCCGTATAGGGATCCTCACTCGCAAAGACAAATCCCACCCCATCACATCGCTGATCCTGTAATACGGCATACGCCGTCTGGAAATCACTCCAGGTCGAAGGATTATTACTTTCTGCCTTTAAATTAGGATAACTAGGGATGTAGGGAACTTTGGTGGGTTTCTTCCTACCAGGCATGGCAACAAAACGCCATACAACCCACTGAGTAAGACCTAATAGGTCAGAGGGAATCCGTTCCTGACTTAGCAAATTTGGTTGAGGTTTTGCTCGATTATCATCAGTCATTTCTCGTCGTTCCTTTCGTTGAGGACGTAGACTTTCGTTTGAAAGCCCAAGGGTCTTCACAACATTTGTTATAGTTCGCTTCCTTTGAACCAGCTTGCCAAGTGATGATGATATTGCACGCATCATCGTGTTCTTCAAAGCAGCATTCTCCGATGGTCTCCATCTCGGGATCCGAAGGAAAACCATAATAATTAAAGGCGGCAACAGGGATTTGGAATCCACATCGATCACAAATGAGGTCTCCACATTTTTTAAAATCATGCTCCTCCAGACGTGCATTGTTCTCTAAAGCTTCAATGAAGATTTCTGGAATGTGACGGTCGCTGGCTTTTTTCATTTCAAACTCCTTCTACATAGATAACGGTAAGAATGGTTAAATGATGACTAAACATTATGTGGATATTATATCGTGAATGAGTGCCCCAAATAGATTAGAGTTAAGCTTGCAGGCCCTCTTCAATACTGATAAAAATATATAAATGATGACTAAATGTTATGTGGATATTATATCGTTTTTAAGTACCCCCAGTAGATTAGAGTTAAGCTTGCATCCCTTCTCTGAGAGCAGAGTTGAGAGCTTAAACCTAACCAAATATTTCTTTTCAATGAGATATGACAGATTGGTGTTTTTCATGGTTACATCCATCAGTTTTTTATGCATCCCATGGGCAGTTGTGTTGTAGGCAGCTTCCGGTGCTGGCATTCCAATCGAAGCTTCACACCTATATCATCCAAGCTTTAAACTCATTCCTCCACCTTCCAGAATCTCCCCTCACTGTTTCTTGCTCAAAGAACCAAGCATTGTTCTCCCAGTCTTCTGCACCACACTTACCGTTGTTCAAACAATTAGCACCGTAAAAACGATTATCTCATGAAGTACCCTGTCATTGAGATTAGAGTTACGCATGCAAGGTGGATCCTAAGTTAGAGGTCCGACCTTAAGCCTGACGTGTTGAGAGGGAATGCGAGGTGCAAGCACCGCCTGAAGTTACTCAAAACCCTGAAATCAATTATTTCCTCTAGGAGGACAGCATTGAGATGAGAGTGAAATGGGCAGCATGATCCCCATAGGGACCTTGCGAGCTTAACCCTTACCTTGGAAGAATTTAAGAAGGAGTCAGAGAGGAAAGTCGGTCGTTAACCGGAGTGCATCGTCATGAGCGGTTTTGGCTTGAGCTTTGGCATTACTATACCTTTTACAACCGTAAACCTTCTTCCCAATGGCTTCATACGTAGCATAAGGCTTCTTTTTTTCTGGGTTAATAGCTCGGGCATCGAGTACACGCAAGAAATTAGCCCAGGCAGAAGGACGAGCTCGACGCGCTCCTGGTTTATTGGGCAAGTTTTCTTGAATGAGTGTTAGAAGAGCCGTAATGTCTTTTTGCTGTTGCCCATAGGGAAGCCTTCGATCCCAAATTACATGCACCATCCCTGAGTGTTGAGGATCCTGAACATGCGTACGTTGCGACGGAGGGCACTCCTTTAATGAAGGGAACGGTGCATAATCGTGCTGCTGAAACCAGTTCAGGATGTTCGATTTTGTGGTTTCATCCATACCAAATTGCTGTCGGCCTTCAGAAGATAGCGACCGGGTAAGGGTGAGACTAGCCATCAATTCTCGAGCAGGTTTCGTCGTCAAATCAAAACGAAGGGCCAATTCATGATCAAGTACGGAGTATTCTACTCCCCAATAATTACTCAGCCCCTCCCCTCGCCCAACCCTCCACATCACTCCTTTGATGTCTCCAGAACCAAAGCACAGAAACTGGGGGTCCGGATTAGCGGGGTGAGGCAATACAGGTAGCTGATACTTTTCCATTGCCCCTGGCATCTCTGCACAAAAATTCAAGTCAGTTGTAGAGAGAAGGACTTTTGAGGATTCCCTTATGACGGGCTCACCAGTGTCTTGGCTATAGCCTAAAATAGTTTGAAAGAGAGGATTGGCTTCATAGTCCGCCTTATTCTTTTCATAGGTTTCTGGGGCATATTGCAACCAATCCTTGCGATACTCATCTCCCCGTCTCAGGAACTCCCACCGCCAGGACCAAAGATCCATTTTCTCATCAGGATAGGCCGACGCCTCCCGCCAATCGGGTATGCCCCATTCACTGATAATCGGCGATGATTCAAGCTCTTGTTCGGACATATACGAGTGATATCGGCCATATTCCTCCCAGAATCAATGTTAATTGGATTTTCTAATTTCTTTTATCCCCTCAGATTTGTGCAATTTTTACAACTTCTTTTCCATTCCAAACTAATCTTTATCCCCTGCTCTCATTAGAATCGGCTGTACCGGCAACCCGGTGCTCGCACCCCAACATCACCTCTTGATCCCTTATCATCACCACGACTCATCCACTACCCAGCACATTCATGACCCGTCTCATGTTCACGTGTCGCAACACCCTGCTATGACTTCACGAGAATAATGATGAAAGAGAACAGAATCAGAACAGGTTGAAAAACATCCGTGTGAAAGATACCGTGTGGATTAGGGGAGATGGAGAAGCGAGGGATTTTGCCGAAAGGAAAGTAATCCTGAAAAGGTGAACGATCTGGTGTTATCTTGATTCAAAAACCAAAGATAGTAATTCTGGTCAGAATTTCTCTCGATGTTAAAGCAGCTGACTCTTAATCAGCTGGTCGTATGTTCTATCCCTACACGGCCCACCAATTAAATTAACGGCTTAGGTCATTCCTATTCAGTGGGAAAGGATTTCCAAATTTTCTGCGCAATTTTTCAACAATCACAAAAGAGAAATAACTGACTTTTCAATTAAGACAAAGAAGAACGACCACTGTGCTTTAGGAATTCTTTAAAAAGAATTGGCAGGGAATGAAGAAAATATTGAGCCTCCAAAAAGGAGGTAAATACTTCTTCAGGATTTTTTTCGATTTGGAAACTTCCGTAATCATCATGAAGCATTGAATTTCTTAGTTGCCCAATTTCCATGAAAGACTTTATTCCTTTTTCCAACTTTTCATCATTCCTAATTTTCCTCGTCATAAAGGAGGCAAATTCATTTCCAAATAGTTTAAAAAACCTGTTAGCGTTTAATTTATCCCAATCAAAAAGAGTATGGTATTTCCTATTTAGTGCCTGATTTTCTAAGAATCGTTGTAAAATTTCCGAAGACTTACTCCTCTTGCTAATTAAAGTTAGAAGTTTTTTATTAAGGTTTTTTTCAAAATAACTAGCAGAAACCAGAATCAAAGATTTCCTATAATTATTAAAAATTGATGTTCGCAACGAGACCTCAGGGATAGGGATTGTTTTCAATAATTCCTTATATTCCTCAAAGTGAGTATGGACCGAAGTCTTTTTCATCTCTATTGGCCGAGAACATTTTCTGCCAGTTTGATACGGTCTAGTAGGTTTGAACGCTTTGTTGTTCCCTCCTGAAGTAGTAGCTGAAATTTTTCAGTATCTGCAATTTTGTTAATTTTTCTGGCTGACAACGACACTTCTTCTATTGAATTTTTTTTGAATAAATCACCTAAAACTCCACATACGACAGACTCAAACAACGCTACATTAAAATTCTTTGACCTTGTTTTTCGACTTAGAAATATGTCATGGGGGAGTTTGTCACATGCTTCAAGAAATTTTGTCATAAGATTTAAAATGAAATCATTTTTTCTAGGGTTTCTAACAGAAAATCCCGAGAAATCATTTAAAAACTTAGTCATAGGAGGTTTGTATTCATGCCTGTTTTGAAGTAAGGCAATGGCTCGAAGAAGCACTTCAACATCTTTCATGTGAAGATCGGGCTCCCGTGTTTTTTGTAACCTTCGCCAACTTTGCAGAGAATTCAGTTTATATAAAATTTTATAGAATTTAGAATGATATAAACTTGATCGAATTTCCTGAGGTTTCAGGTTCGTTCCTCCAGTATTCAGCCTATTAAAAATCTCATACTGGACTTGCTCCGAATCAGTAGACACTCCTAGACTTTAATGTAAAGCATGGGAGGGCACGGCATGACGAAGGGGCGATTTGCGGATGAATTCAAAGAAGAGGCCGTCAAACAGGTCATCGAACGAGGGTACGCGGTCGGCG
>JAJDBR010000165.1 GCA_029261275.1 Nitrospirales bacterium | reverse complement strand
CAACACCAAATCTGGCGGATCTTCAGCCAGATGGGCCAAGCTGATCACCCCTAACGTATCACTAAACCGCTGCTGGACCGTCATGCGAAGCCGGTCATCTCGAATGGTATCCA
This sequence comes from Nitrospirales bacterium, assembly GCA_029261275.1. GTDB lineage: Bacteria > Nitrospirota > Nitrospiria > Nitrospirales > UBA8639 > Nitrospira_E. Next base: position 18,145 of record JAJDBR010000165.1, on the reverse strand, counting down.
GATGCTTAAACCCAGGAGCATGGAGACTGTGATCAACCCAGCTCACCCTATGTCCTAAAGATTCGAAAGCTCTGACTACATAGCCAGCAACGGGAAGGGAGCCCCCATAAATAGGACCGACCACCATGATATGTAACCGACCACTCACTCCCTTAGCTAAGCGGTCACGAAGTTGGAAACAAAAAGCATCATACTTCTCTTGATGGATCATCAAAGCTGGCTCATAGGTGAGGAGTCGTATGCGTTTCGCCTGATCGGCTACCTGACAAGCCATCTGTTCTGGCTCACCCCACACCCAGTAGACTCGTTCGCCCCACCCATCCAACGATCGAACAGACAAACCATCAACGAGTTCCGAGAGATCGGAAACAACAATGATGACGACCGAACCTTGATGTAACTTCGCACGCAACGCTTCAATGTGATACAACAAACCAACACCCAACACGACGAGTGCTTCACCAGGCTGACAATTTCCCACTTGATATCCAGCCCACCGCTCCGCTTCAAGAATTGGATCATAGGCGCTGTGAACCTGTCGCTCTGAAACAGTGGCCGAAGGCATCCCGTTTTTAGCGGGAATGATAGAGAGCACTCCCCCACTCGTCTCCTTAAGCTTGGCGACCAAGCCCGGGTTATATTTGTGAAGAATTTTAAGATTATTTTTTAAATAATTCATATCACCTCAGAGACATTTGACTCATCACTCGCCTACTTTGTCAGGACGAGGATTTTCCTAAAAGAAAGAAAAATCAGGGGAAATTGAAGCCTCAATCGAGCGCCGAACAAAGTAGGAAAACAAAGACATTCCTTCCTTTTATAATTAACCTGGCTTTTCATCATGAGGAGCCTAGAGGAATCATTTTGAAACAGACTTACCCTACACACCTGAGATTTGAACGGTCTAAGTCTTGAAAAACTTTACAGGACATGATCTCAAATTTATTCCGAATAACAGAAAGATCTCGAAATTGATTGGAATCTTGCGAGACACAGCGTGTATGGGAGTCATATAAGGCGGAAACGTACTGATACACCCGTGCTAATAAGAACAAGATTTCCCCTAACTTCGCCTTCCGTTGTCCAACTCTCTTATTCATATCTCCTGTCAGAAGATCATTGAGAATCGTTTGGGCACGATGAGTATAGGTATGTTTGTTGAGTACCTCGGTTTGTCCAGCAAGTGCAATAGACTCTCTTTCAAGGTCATGCCGAGAATAATACTCCGCAATCTCGATAACCTGACTCACATTACCTTTTTCATACAAAATCAAATGAACCCCATCATGAAATAATTCTTCTAAACCGTTGCTACAGCGCTCCATCAACAATAGGCTGCCACAGGCCATAGCCTCAAACGTGCGGAAATTCACGTCATCGCCGGCACATTGGTTTAACACCATTTTTGATCGCGTGAAGATGGATACAAATTCTCCTGCAGCCACGTAAATGGGATACCGTTCCTGAATCTGTTCAATGAATACCCGCCGTTCAGGATTAAATTTCGAATTTAATTTCCCGACAAAGCTTAAATCATAAAGTTTAGGAGGAGGGCTTCCTTTTCCTGAAAAGGGGAACGTACATAATGGAAGCCACTTGATCATCTGTCTTTCTCGGTCACATTCATAACTTGGCACGTAATCCCTCTGAGCCACGAAAATAAAATCAAAAATGGCCGCATAAGCTCGATGCCATTCAAGATGAATATGAGAATCAATGACAAACCAACCAAGTGGCACATCGACTTCTTCCATTCCCCAAAACATGGCATACGTACTGTCATCCGTTAGTAGGATAAAATCTGGGTTCCAACCATTGGGCAATTGCCGAAATACAGTCTGAACCGATGTAGGAAATTCATGGATTTTAATGTCCCCAGTCCCATCCGTCGTACACGTGACAACATGATGTCCTAATTCCTTAAACCCTGATGCTAAGACCGAAGCACCCAGCAATAAAATTCTCATTTGTCTTTTCGTTTCACCGAATGGAACATCAAAAAACTGTCTCTTGCCGAAATTGTTCACCTTGAAATCGATCAGAGCTCCCCAACACATCTGTGATGAAATTCCAATCAATATCGTTCCCACTGGCCAGCCGCTGCCAAATCTGCTCACGCTCGACTGGAGGGAGCACGGGATGACTCATTTCAGAATAAAACGCACCCCAATGATCTCGATGGCTATTCCACACACTCCATCCCGCAGGGATAGATTGACAATGTCCCTCAAGAAGCAGTTCCACACTTTCCGTCACCGGCCACTGTTCTGGGCACACGCCAAGATGGTCATTCTGGCTTGTACCTTTTGTTCGCTGATGGCCTTCGGCTTGCCACACCCAATGACCCTCTCCATAGGGACCAGTCTCATGAACCCGGGCTCGTGAAAAATACCAACCAATAGCCTTTGCACCACAAGCAACCCCCAGATGCAATGGACCAGTATCCGACCCAATCACCCATTCACATCGATTGAACACATGGGCCAGTTGTGGCAAGGTCGTCGTCCCCACACCATTGAATACTCGAGATAAATAGTGAAAAGAAAGTTGATCCTCCAATGCCAACGCCGCGTCCCGTTCGCCCCTTCCCCCAATAAGCACACAGAGACAATTAGGCAGATCCTCTGCACAGACTTCAATCAGCCGACGCCACGTGGCAATGGGGACGCGACGCTCGGCATCTCCAGCCCCAAGCACAATGCCAATTTTCATCAATGAGGCATCATTCATGATCTGTGAAAGATTAGAGGGCAACTCAACATCACGAGCTTGAATGGTTGGGACCACCTCTGGAGGCCTCACACCACAGACTCCGCAAAACGCATCGGCCAAATGAATGCGATTTCGTCCACGCTCCCGAGCCACGTGTCGCAAATAGTCCACCCATGGCGGACAACTCGGATGCAAAGGCCCCTCCTCACCGGCGCCAACTACTTGAGCACTCAACAAATGCGAGGCCAGAATACTTCTAGGATGATTATTCAAATTATAGGCCAGGGTATATGGAGGAAAAGCACAATCCCGCAGGTATTGTTCTGCCTCTTTGATCAAGTGCTCATTCTCGACTCTATCCTTGCAGGCAAAGGTATGCCATCGCTCTCCTTCCCATGGGTAAACCCTCTGAATACCTGAGAAAAGTTTGCCAATTGGTGTTAACGGGGCCGCACACAGAAGATCTAATGGTTGATTGGGAATTGAAGAATGCAGAGAAGATATAGCTGGAAGAGACTGGATGAGATCACCCAATCGTGCTAATTGTAGAAGAAGCGAACGAGACATTGACTGGTTTGACCCGGCAATAATTTCCTCCTAACGAACCGAAACCAAATTGCTTTGGTCTTGCGGAGTTGCCAACAACTTTTCTAAATCTTCTATTCCTTCATATTCCGGTTTCACAAGGCGCAACCAGGTGAGATTTTGATTTGCCTTGTCAATTTGGCCATCCCGAAATTGGACACCAGCCAACGCAAACCGAATAGCGCAATCTGCAGGATTCCGCTCAATAAATCGAGATAAATGAGTTGCGAGGTCTTCCCATCGTTGCAAGACCGTTCCGGCTTGTATCAAGCAACGAATAGCCTCAATGTCATCTGGGTCCACAGACACCACTTGCTCAAACATCCTCCAGGCTTCGACAGCCTCACCGAGTCCCATATAGGCCATTCCCAACCCCATTCGCGCTTTTCTATTCGCCCCCTCAATCGCCAAAGACTCTTCAAATGCATGTTTGGCTTCAGAATATTCTTGTCTTTGCATGAAAAAAATTCCCTGTAATGACCATCCCTCTACTGTTGGAATAAAGTTACATTTAAACATCTCCAAGTGGCCTTGGGCTTCATCGAGATTTCCATTCTTCAGCATGGAACGAGCCAAGCCCAATCGGGCATTTGCATGATCTCCGATGGTGAGCAATTTCTGCCAAAATTGAACGGCTTCTTGCTCTAAATGCAATCTCTCACAGACTTCGCCAACCCATGCAAGAACTCCGATATCATTTGGCCATCCTTCAACATCTACTAATAACTCCCTAACTTTTTGACCATCGGTCATTTCTGCCAATGGTTGGCATTCTCGTCCCAATAAAATCTGCTGCAGATCCACTGCTCGCTGCCATACAACAGGGTGAGCCACATCATGCATTGGGATTAGTTGAGGCAGTAACCTCTCTTCAGAAAATTCTTGTCGTATGATATAGCCACCTTGAGCGGCCATAAGATCTTCATCACCAAGCCATTGATGTTTCCAACCAGCTAATAAACGAAGAAGGTTGTGATCGTCATAATTTTGTCTCCCCGAAGATTGGCTTTCCAAATGATACAAACAACTTTGAGGTTGATAAATAACCTTTTCCCCTAGCTTCCGGATTTTCAAACACAAGTCAACATCTTCAAAACCATTCACAAAACCTTCATCAAATCCTCCAATTTTTTCAAAAATATTTTTTCGTACTAACATACATGCGGCCGTCACAGCCTGATACTCCTTCCGAACATTTGCAGCCGGTATATTCTCAGGGGCACCAGAAAACAGATGATACGGCGTATGGAATAAACGTGAAAACACGACTCCCGCATGTTGAATCGTGTTATCGGGATACAATAATTTACTTCCCACGACAGCAACATCTGGATGAGCATCGACTTCATGCACCAATGCTTCCAACCAGCCAGGCCTTGGAATGGTGTCATTATTTAAAAACACCAAATGCTTTCCCTTGGCAGCCTGAGCACCCTGATTGCAGCCTTTTGCAAAACCTACGTTAGTGGAATTCTGGATGATTTGAATATCGCCATCAAGGGACTGCAAAAACTCGGAAGTCCCATCCGATGAATGATTATCGACAATGACCACCTCGTACGAAATCTCTTTTGTAACCTCGGCAAGATGCATAAGGCATTGTTGGGTCAATTCCAGTTTATTAAAAACAGGAATGATAATTGAACATTCAAAGCATGCTGAAGAAGATTGTTTTTTTGTGAAATTTTCCAACAATGGTGGGACTTCTAAATCGTCTTTCTCTGCGGGATACAGAACCTTTGACTTTGAATTCGTTACCCCAGTCACACATTCCTGAAACGTACGCTCCCATCCAAGAAAATCCTTTACATACTGATTGGAAACAGCAAATCCGACACTTTCAGAGAGTTTGAGGATAAGGGTCAGAGGTTGACGATACGCTTGTTCAAACGGTGTAGAAAAACTTCGCAGGGTCATGATAGAAGTCGTCAATGCCCGTAAGATCACATACCCAACTTCGACGGCTTCATCGTATTCCCACTCTTGATCGAAGAATGTACATGCTCCATCTTGAGCAACAATTAAGTTTCGAGGAACTAAATCTATATAGGTGCCTGAAATTTTTCCAAATTGTAAATTTCCAGTACCCACAATGCCAGTAGCCTCTTTAAAGGCGTCAAACCAGACCTGAAACCATTCTTGTACTTGCGCGAATGTCCAATCAGGACTTGTCATGATATCCACAAGACGATCATGCCATAGCTGACCTTGAATATAGGGGGTGCGTTCTAGTCGAAGTTTGATCGGAAAATTTATAGTAGGAATTACTTGGGGATACAGCGCCATGGGAAGGGCCATGATTTCACCCTCTATATTCTGTGAAAATACCACTTTCTTAGAAAACTCTGGTCGCCTCGCCGTGGCATAATGAATAGCCAAAGTCCCATCCAAGGGGTCTTGCGCCTCTACATTCGACGCGATGACCAAAAACGAATTCGCCATGTCCCGGAGTAAGCCATTCCGTACAATAGGTCGCCACGCTCTTTCCAGATTAAAAGATACGGATGATGGATATTGAGGATCTTGAGCACATGCATTCCGAACAAGCGAAAATAGATCCATGCCGTTTTGTGGCATCACGCCTTTCTCTGAAACCATGAGAGTTGAAAGCTTATAATCCGGAAAAGGGTACCACCATTGGCCAACAGAAAACCCAGCCCTGGTCAATCGGGTACCAAGCTCACTCCGGCCAAACGTGACAACACCATTCTCACGATAATGTTCTTCAATCCCAAACATGGCTTTTCCCATATGATCTTCAGGAAAACCCGCAAAGTACTTCAGCCCTAATTGGTTTTCAATAGCAAGAACCAGCTTTCCTCCGGGCTTCAAAAAGCCGTGGACGTATTTCAACATCGCATCAACTGAATCATGTTCCGCGCCAGGAAAAAATATTCTGGCATACTCCAAAACACCAATAAGGGTCACCACATCAAATTGAGGGATAGGTTCAAGATTTTGAATAGCTTCTGTTACGACTGACACATTCGGGAGATCTCGGCAACGAGAGGCTGCAATCGCAGCGCGTTGAGGGGTTCCTTCCAAAGCCAACACTTCCGCACCAACCTCACCAAGGTACCGCGAAATCGCACCACACCCAGCGCCAATTTCGAGAACATGGTGTCCACGCAATTGCTCCTCAAAAGGCCGCAAAATATTGGATCGGTGACTAGACAAGTGGTACCACGTGGGCCAATCCGTACAATGGGCCGACAGCTCAACAGACATCACACTGACATCGCCAGAGGTTTCAACAATGCGTTGCAACCGTTGCTCAATTTCTTTCCCGTCAGAATACCCAATTCCCGAATACCCTGAACGCCTCCACACTTTTGAGTTCAGGTCACAACTATAGTTTTTTAAAATGGCTCCAATAGGATTAGCAGAAGCTTCCTGGGCCAAAAGGCGTTCCAGGTCTAAGAGTCCATCAAAATCTGGCTTCATGAGCTTCAGGAAAGCAAGCTGCTGCATGGCCTGGACTGATTGTCCCGCCCGATAGGCCACACTTGCCAAAGCAAACCGCATATCAAGGTTTCCCGGATTACGTTCAAGATATTGTGTGAGAATCTTCGCCAATTCGTCCCACCATCCTAGAGTTGTTCCAGCCTGGAGTAATCCATTGATCACTTCGACATCGTCGGGACAATTCTCTAAGACCTTCGCGTATACTCTCCATGCCTCGTTGGCATTCCCCATGCTCAAACAAGCCAGGCCTAGACCTTTCTCAGCCTTCAGATGATCAAATCCCAATTCAACAGCCCGGCGAAACGATTCAGACGCGGACTCATATTGCGTGAGTTGTAGAAATAAGACTCCCTGCAAAAAATGCCCAATGCCACTCTGAGGATTAGTTGCAAGGAGAACCTGAAGGTGTACCGTTGTTTCGGGAAATTTCTTCTGCTTCAGAGCAGAGGAGACCAAATATTCGCGCGCTTCACAATCCTCATCCAACTCAAGCATCTGAGTCCAAAAATCATCTTCATATTCATGGAATTTGTGTTTGTTGCAAATTAATGCAGCCCATCTGAGCGCTTCCTTATCTTTCGGCCATTGAGAAGCATGAGAAAGGAGGGCCCGCAATTCTGAGTCATAATCTGAAGAAGAGGCACTCTCCTTCGCATACTGTTTTTGAAGCAATAATCTTTGAACCTGTTCTAGGTTGTTCCATTGTGCCTTCTCTTCCTCATCAACAAAGGGAGTGGCGACCGGCCGCAATATTCCATCCTTCACATACAGCGTATTTTTATATCCTGCAGAAACATAATACGTATCTTCATCAGGAGTTACCGTCTCTTCCCACCGCTCCCTTAATCTTTGATAATTATTTACCTCATTTTCTGGGTTTTTTCGACCCGAAGTTTGATGCGCAAGATGATAAAGCATGCTTTTGGGTTGATAGACAACTCTTTCACCACTTTCCCGAATTTTCAAACAGAAATCTACATCTTCAAATCCATTAATAAATTCTTCATCGAATCCCCCAACAGCCTTAAAAGACTCTCTCTTCACGAGCATGCATGCCGCTGTCACCGCTTGAAATTCTTTACGGACATTGGCGGCAGGAAGATTTTCTGCCGCCCCACTAAATAGATGATATGGCATAAAAGGTTTTCGACTAAACACCACACCGGCATGCTGAACCGTCTTATCTGGAAACAGCAATTTGCTCCCGACAACAGCAACATCCACATGCAGCTCAACCTCTTCAACCAACGGACTCAACCATCCAACTTGAGGAATAGTGTCATTATTTAAAAACACCAAATATTTCCCAATAGCTGCCTTCGCACCCTGATTGCAGGCTTTAGCAAAACCTAGATTCTCGTCATTTCGAATAATTCGAATGTCTCCTCCCAAGGAAGATAAAAACTCGTGTGTTCCATCCGTCGATGCATTGTCAACTATGATCACTTCATATGAATTTCCATTGGTAACTTTTGCCAGATGGACTAAGCAATTTTGAGTTAACTCCATCTTATTGAAGACGGGAATAATAATCGAACAATCCATTGTAACCTGAGACGAATGTTCCTCTTTGCCAAGAATTTGCTGTTGGGCCTCCCACACCTGCGGGTTCGACTGAGACTCGGCTCGGTACTTTTCGTATATGAGTTCTCGGGTTCGTAAAAAATCCGGTTGGCGAGCACTCGAACTGGTACTCCCATCCATCCGCCAGCTAAACTCCGCTGTCACCGCTTTCACGTGATGGATTGAATAGTTTTGGGAAAGACGAATTAAAAATTCCCAATCCTCATGGGGTTCCAAAGAGCTCTCAAATCCCCCAACCTTCTCCACACAAGCTTTTGCATGCATGAGACACAAATTTGGTATGAAGTTATTCACGAGAATCTCAGCCCCATCAAAATCCTTTGAATACGGCAGGTCTTTGGATTTGGTCACATACCGTCCATTCTCTTTAACTTGGTGCACGCGATACGCATCTGCATAGGCTACCTGGTTTCCTGTCCTTTCGAGAAAATCCACCAGCGTTTCCAAATGCTGAGGGTAATACTGATCATCATCATCAAGATAAGCAATGTATTTCCCATGGGCTAATGTAATCCCTAAATTTCTGGCAAAAGATCGCTCACGGCTTTGGGGGAGTCGGACGTAGACAATACGGCCTTCCGAGTCCAGATTGGATAAGATACCCTCAACATCCCCCCCGCCATCATTGATCACAATAATTTCAAAATGCCGATGTGTTTGCGTCAGAATGCTTCGAACTGCGTCGATGAGCATATCAGAACGGTTTTTTGTGGGAACAATTATTGTCACCAATGGATTTCTTGAGGAATCCCCAGAAGGATTACTTGGGATAGTTGGGGAGGTCTCACAATTAGCTTTGGCTTCGGATCCCATACATTCAGCTTCCTTACTAATGAAAGAAGAAGAACCTTGGACATCATCCCCAAGGATTTCTCTCGCGGAATTCCTCAGCGCCTCTTTATACAAGGTTGGGTGGTTTAAAATTATCCTTGCTTTCAATTCTTTATCATGCTTTAGCCCCACAGAAGCTAACGTATTTTTTCTTACTCTATAGATAAAAAGGGGCTCAGGAATTCGAAGGCCCTTCACACCTTTTTCCCCACATCCGATCCAGAAATCCCAATCTTCATAGGTAGGATTCATATTGGGATTATAGCCTCCTACCGTCTCCCACACCTCTTTGCGATACAGTGCGCAATAGCTCAAGATATTTGTTGTACAAAGAATAGGGAAGTCCCAATCACGGGCTTGCCTATATTCCGTCACCTCACCAAAGGTAGCGGTATCCGGATAGGCAATTCCAATATCAGGGCGGGTTTCTAAAATTTGAACCAATCGCTCCAACATGGTGGGTGCAATAATGTCATCGGCATCCAGTGGTAAAATGAACGATCCAGACGAGGCTCGAATACCTACATTTCTTGCCTCAGCAAGACCCATATTTGATTGTTTTATCAATTGAATATTTCTCTCTGGAAATTTCCGACTCAACGAAGCGGCCACTTCCGAAGTGTTATCTGAACTACCATCATCGACAATAATTATTTCCCATGCAGAATACGTTTGAAGAACGACGCTATTAACCGCTTCGGGAAGAAATTCAGCCTGCTGATAACAAGGAATCACGACTGAGACAACAGATGGCGTTACACGAGACATGGGGTTGTTTCCTAAAGATCTCCATCCTTGCATTTCCATTTTCAATGCAACTTCTTGATGCACAGCTTGAGGAAGAAAATTACTAAAACTCTCTACGTTGACACGGTATCCTTGAGCAAATTTCTCGGCTAAACGCTGAGAAGTATATTGTGGATTTTGACCAACACGGTTCTCCCAAGCAGTTTGAACAAGGTTTAGAGGATTTGAAAAAGCTACGGATTGTTCGTAACAAAGAAGAAACGGTTGGGTTTTTATAAAATTCTCCTTCTTTTCTGCGAGTTGCCCCTCTAGTGTATTCGGATTGGAAAAGGGAAGCTGAGCAATCACTTCATAAATATCACTGACTCGGTATATAGAACTCGATAGCTCCAAAGGATATCCAAAATCATGTTGCGCATCAGACCAGGAATATTTCAAAAGCTCAAAATTCTCTTGCGTAAAGCTTGGTAGAGACTGTTCCGCATTACTCATATACGAATAGGTGGTATTGCGCCCTAACCTAAAGGAACAAGCTAAAGCATCTGGCTGACGGGAAAAAGCATCAACAGTCTTTTGAATAGAGAATTCTCGAACAAAAATGGTGTCATCAACGAGAAAAAAAACATGATCGAATCGAGCGACCATCGTCAGCACATCACTACGGAAATCTTGTTCACAGACAAACCGTATGAAAGGATGTTTATTATATTCGAGATTCATTTTTTCATATTGACTAGTGTGAAGAGCGTCGGTAGTTGTAAACAGCACACGAACTTTTGTCAGTTCAGCATCATGACAATGCAACAAGAACGATCGCAGAGTAGCATCAAGTTGAAAAGCTCGATTTCTGCTAAAAATCATCACAAGGCAGTTCATTTGTTGATCTCCCTTAAAATCCCTCGCTCTGCTGAAATTTTAATGGTTAAGATTTGCATTAGCATAATGACCTAAAAAATCTTCCTTATTCGTTAGATACATTTTTACCTAAAACCCTCCTGGCCCCTCTCGATTCTGCTAATTTCTCAGGTATGTAAACATATCCACCGTGGTAGCTCTCCCCTACCTTTATAAACAGCAAGCCTTGTGCCAGCATACAAAGAGAGCTTCAGCTGACTATGGCGCATTCCCAGGAATTCAAAAAAGTCGCTAGGTAAACTTTTCCTATAGAAAGAGGAAAAGCTTTCGCTTATTCCATTCCTATCCAGGACAAATGAAAAACCTGATTGAAAAAGAAAATATATACGACTTTCGGTTAATTCGGTTACATGAGGTAAAAGGACTATAGAAGGAGAGAGGGGGCTGAAATTTCCTATGCCTAAGACTTCTACGAAAGAACCAGGAGGGTTGGATGTCGACAATATGTATTCTAAGATTTAGTAAAGGAGAAAATATATCGTCCTCTATCCACTTGGCCATAGTTTTCTTCAAACTTGAAGTTTAAAAATTTAGATTCAATAAAATTAGTTAGATTGGCAATATTATTAAATTCCCAATGATTAGTGCTCGTCCATCCAAAAGATGTAGGCTTGCTACCCCCTTCGTGCAATTTACATTCAAGAATAATTCGCTTGCAATCTTTAGAAATACTGGAAATGGCTCCTTCCATATTGTGAATATGGTGTAAAACCGAAAATAAAAATATCGTATCAAAAGTCTTAAGTTTCACTGCATCGCCAATATCCATAGGACTAAAAGTAATTGGCTTTCCAAGAATATTGGCTACCATCTTGGCAGCGGTAGTGATATTTCCATCAAGATCAATACCCGTAACCAGGCAATCTTTGTCATAGAGGTAATGCGAAAGCAATCCTAGGTTACACCCGACATCAAGGACTTCCTCCTTGGGCTTAAACTTAATTTTATCTAAGACTGATACGCGCGCGCTCAGGTCTCGTGCGCCTTCAATAAAAACTGTGGGATGGCAAAGACGATGATAAAAACCAGTTTCCGTATTGGTAGTGACCTGGTTTTGCAACAAACTTGTTTCGCCTAAATTAAACGAGTTATTCCTAAATAAGTTAAATATTTCACGTTTATCAAAGTTACGATCGGGATCAGAAAAAAAGTCATGGCCTCGTCGATTTTTGAAATCCCCTGCAATCCAATCAATAAATTCAGTGTTCCCCATTTTCAAAAAACCATCACATTGTTGAGCTTGATCATAATCAACCAAGTGGCATGTACTCCCATCAAAAATCATGTTCTCAGGTTTGAAATCTCCCTGATATACTCCAAAACTTTTCTGTTCGAGTAATGCAAACACCATATCGGCGGTTTTGGGTTTTCCTGTTGAAATAATACGTTTCTGAATATAGTAGGGTTCCCCACTTGACAGTCTTCCTTGGGACACGATTTCCGGACAAGTCATGCACCCATGATTGTTTAAAAAAGAAATAATGCCTGCCTCTTCCTCCAATGAGTTTAATTTACGGGGATTATTTTTGTACTCAATTTTAATAATGCGGGTCTCATTAAAACCAACAGCGTGGGTGGCAGACTTTGTTGGACGAACATTAAAAAAATTTTCTCCCTCTACAGTCATATCGGAGCTTTTTAACAAAGCGGCACTGTTCATGAATGAGCCACCTCTAAAGACCTTGGATAAATACTTGAATGTTTTTTGACAACGTTCAGAAGCTCGTCAATATAATCTGTGTGTTGATTGACAAAAACATAATGCTTAACTTTATCAGGCCTTTCTTTTGCCTGATCAACGTATTCCATATACCTTATCGTTAAATCATAAATGGTGTTCGGGACAAACACATTATTTTTGATTACTTTACTTTCTATTACTTTTCCCACTAACACGTCATCCACGGAAAAAGTTTTATAGGTCTGCAAATTGTCCACAAAGTCAAACTTGAAATTTAACCCCTTCCCTTCTGGATATACATCTACATGAACATGTCCTCTTTCTAGAGGATTGACCACAAACTTTAATTTTCTACTTTCATATTTCCTAGAAAATTCCTTTGTGTACGCGACCATGGCATTTATATCTAGGCAGAGAATGTCTAAGTCGCTGTAATTGCAATAATTCGGGAAATATTCATTCATTTTCATAATGCAATATTCATGAGGACAATTTTCAAAATAATCTTGGAGATCGATTAAATTTGAAAAATTACTTGCAGGTTTTTCTTGATCAGATAATTGAATACATTGAACTTGGGAAATTTCTCTATCTCTGAGAATCACTGCTCTGTGAACACCATCTAAAATGATGTTTTTCTCATTGACAATAAAATGGGATTTCTTTCCATCACTCCTTACATAATTTGGGTTGAAATTTTGAATTAAATAATCAAAAGCTTCTGGAAAATGGTCTTCGCAAAGATTCGTCCCAAAGTGTTTATAAAAATATTGAATGTATTCCTCTTTTTTTCCCTGAAGATAGTGAAAATGTGGGGTATCCATTAAAGATACCGCACCCTTACCAATAACATTTGCTCGCAAATCATCTAGGTTCATATCGACAACGGTGTAACTGCCAAAGTTTAAATGGTAAGGAAAGTAATATTCTAAGGCATCATACCTTTTGTAATAATTAAGACTGTTCAAATTTAATACTTGCAGGATATGCTCCGTTTGTCCTTCATAGTCGGAACCATGAATACAATGCTCGTGTGACACTCCTACATTGAGAGGTTGAATTTGCTTAAATGATTCTTTAAAACGTGGATTAAATTCATTCCGTATCTTGATCTTTAAATTTACTACGTTCTCACATTCCACGTGCTCGAATTCGGCTTTGTCTTTGATCATTTCTCTCGGGTTCATATTTTTTACGAGGACAAATACCATTTCCTTTGGGCCGTTCAAGAGATACCGTGTCTTTGCAACTAAATGCTCCCAAGGGTATGGGTCACACCCGTAAATTTCCTTTATACATTCCTCCATATTGTCTATTTGAAAACTTTTCATCATGACAATATGAAAATGATGATCATTTCTGATCATCTCTATAATTTGAGGTACAAAACGGAGACCATTTCCCCAAATAATAAAATTGTCATATCTCATAGACCTAACCTCATCTATCGGTTGCCACATATGAGCAAAAAAACCACCTGAGATCCTCCAGCACTATCCTTCTGAATGTTTCAACTTTGGAGAGCATTCATGTTCTTTTGAAAATATTTTTCCCAGCAGCATGAGTCTTTAAATCATTCAACCGTATTCCACTTAATGAATAATGTTCTGCCAGCTAACACCCTTGGAATTTCCCCAGAATTACTAAAACCATTCGATAATCATTTCTTAACGTTACATATCAGGCCGGTTAGTGCCGTCCCTACAATTTCTTTCTCAAGAAGCTGTCTTTTGCCTTCCAATTCCTGCTGTCTCCTTTTGCAATTTCTCCGTATTGATTTTCTTTTGAGCAATTTCAAAATCTCTCACATCATATAAAATTCCTTTAAGTCTTCTTGTGGGCTTCCAGTCGATTATCGATGAAATTCTAGAAATATCGGGCACTCGCCTTTCCATATCTTCAAACCCTGGAGCATAGACATGCTCATAATCCTCATAAGTGATAGGAGAAGCACTACTCGTAATCCCCTTAATTTCTTCAGCTAATTGGCCGATTGATATTTCCTCTGTGTTTCCAATATTAAAAACCTGTCCTGATGCCCCGGGAGTGTTCGAAAGTTTAATAATTGCCTCCACCACATCTCGGACGTCACAAAAGCAACGCCGTTGTTCGCCATTTCCGAATACTGTAATTGGGGACCCAGCCAATGCTTGACGAATTAAACGAGGTATGACCATTCCATATTGGCCACTTTGTCTTGGCCCGACAGTATTAAACAAACGAAAGATACTCACGTCTAAATTATATTCGCGGTGGTACGCCAAACTAAGAAATTCATCCACCATTTTACTCCCAGCATAAGCCCATCGACTTTTACTCGTTGCACCAAGCAAGACATCATCTTCCTCATAAAATGGTCGTTGGTATCCTTTGCCATAGACCTCGGAAGTGCTCGCAATGAGCACTCGACAATTGTATCGAAGGGCCGACTTGAGTACTGCTTCCGTCCCGCCAACATTTGTTTCAATCGTATGCACAGGATGCTCAACAATGAGCATAACCCCAACTGCAGCAGCCAAATGCACAATGACTTCCACTTTTGAACAGAGTCGATCCATCACGATTGAATCTCTAATATCTGCACGAACAAAATGAAATCGTGGGTTTCCATTGAGATGCGCAATATTTTCTAGGGAACCAGTAGAAAGATCATCAATGGCATAGACTTCTTTTCCCTGACCCAATAGGGCCTCAATAAGATGGGAGCCAACAAAACCAGCACCTCCTGTTACTAAGTACTTATGCATAAACTTTCCCTCCCTAACCTATTGGTTGAGGTTCAAAACGAATTCCGCAAGCCGGCATCCACAACTTCTACCAGTTTATCTTGGCCATACATTGAGAGATTTTCGTCTTCAGACATTACATAGCCGGTTCCATATAACCGCTGCGTTTCTTCTGTCAGATCTGCTTGTACCATCATTCTTATTAACTCTTGAAACGACATTCGAGGCTTCCAGCCAAATTGAGAATACGCCTTGCTACTATCTCCCACTAAGAGATCGACTTCTGCTGGGCGATAATACCTCGGATCAATCCTGACATAGTCGTTCCAATCCAAACCTACCTCACCAAACGCAATAGCCAATAAATCCTTGATTGAATATTGTCTCCCAGTCGCAATCACATAATCATTCGGCTTGTCTTGCTGAAGCATCAGCCACATTGCTTCCACATAGTCTCCAGCAAAGCCCCAATCTCGCCGTGCCTCTAAATTCCCTAAAAATAATTCCTGTTGAATGCCCAGTTTGATACGGGCGGCCGCTTTAGTAATTTTTCGGGAAACGAAGGTTTCTCCACGGCGCGGAGATTCATGATTAAAGAGGATCCCATTGCAGGCAAACATATTATAGGATTCCCGATAGTTAACCGTGATCCAATAGGAATAAACCTTAGCTACCCCGTACGGGCTTCTTGGATAAAATGGGGTTGTTTCATTCTGAGGAATGGCTTGAACTTTGCCAAACATTTCGCTGGATGATGCCTGATAAAATTTTGGCTGAATGCCAGAATCTCGAATGGCTTCGAGAAGTCGCAACGTTCCAACTCCAGTAATTTCGGCTGTATATTCTGGGATATCAAAACTCACCCGCACATGACTTTGGGCACCAAGATTATAAATTTCATCAGGTTGAATGGAACGTAAGATTTTATTCAGGGAACTTGCGTCATTCAGATCCCCATAGACTAATTCCAACCTGGGATCGAGATCATGCGGATCTTGATACAAATGGTTGATCCGTCCTGTATTAAAAGAGCTCGACCGTCGCATGAGGCCATAAACCCTATACCCCTTTTTCAAAAGAAATTCCGCGAGATACGATCCATCTTGCCCCGTGATTCCGGTAATAAGGGCAACTCGTTCTCGAGGTAATTCTTTTTTTGGCTGTTTCTTTCGCCTGTTCATGAAGGATGTCTTTTCGCTCCTCTTGTTCCTAATATTCTGTATTACAAGTAATATGCCATGGGTAGGTGTTCAGCCTTTCTCTCTCAGGCCCATTCTGGCTATTCAAATTTCCGATGAAAAAGGTTTTCTAGAACATCCTCTTGTTTCCTTGACCCAACACTGGGAAATATTTTCCTAGGTCACTGGGTATTCCTTTCACCCCGTTTTCAAGAAATAGTATGCCTTACTACTGGTTTCTCATGTTGGCTATTCCCAGAAACAGGTGTATCGAGACATTCGGATTCATACCAATGAATCGTATTCTTGAGTCCCTCTTCTAGCGTCATCTCTGGGAAAAATTCCAAGCGTTCCTTCATGGACTGCACATCCAAGCATCGCCTGGGTTGCCCATCAGGCATCTCATGATTCCACTGCACTTTTCCACGATACCCGACTTCACGTTGAATGATTTCCCATACGTCATTAATTCGTATTTCTTGCCCCGTCCCGATATTGAGGGGAGTCGAATCGTTGTATTTCTCTGACGCCAACACAATGGCCTTGGCTGCATCAGTCACGTACAAAAATTCACGAGTGGCTGAACCCGTTCCCCAAAAGGTAATGCGCTCCAACCCTCTCCGTTGTGCCTGCACACTTTTGTGAATAAAAGCCGGAATAACATGAGAGGACTGTTCATCAGAGTTATCTCCAGGTCCATATAAATTTAATTGAAGCAAGAAAATGGAATTGAAACCATATTGGATGCGATACGCCTGCGATTGCACGGCTAACATTTTCTTCGCCAAGCCATAGGGGGCATTGGTTTCTTCTGGATATCCACCCCAAAAATCATCCACGTGAAAGGGAATGGGAGCAAACTTGGGGTAGGAACACACGGTTCCCACCGCCACAAATTTCTCGAGACCGCTATGACGCCCCACTTCCATCATTTGGATGCCCATCATGATGTTGTCATAGAAGAATTTTCCTGGATGGTGTAAGTTGGCTCCAATCCCTCCTACACTGGCTGCTAAATGAATGACCACATCGGGTTGAGCATCCTTATACAAACGCTTCACATCCTGCATATCCACTAAGTTGTAGTCCGCTTTTCTTGAAACCACAATTTTTCGGCAGGAGTGGCTTTGTAAGATGCCAACGACCGCAGTCCCTAAAAACCCTGCGCATCCAGTCACCACGACTGGTTTATCTGTTAAAAATGACACCAGCGTACTCCTCATTGATTATCTTGGGGTGGCAAATCTTCACGCCTCATATCGCTCAAGTACCAGGCCGTTTTCCCCCTTACCTCTGGCACGTACTCCTGCCTTACCCATACCACCATCAACTTACATGCCAAAACAGGAACAGGAGTCTGGGAATTTTGAAAAAAGAGGGGATCGAGAAAGGTATCACAAGCCCAAAAGCCAATGATGCCCCAGACGTGAAAGACCTACGGAGCTTTAGGAGGACTCATTGGGGGATGAGGTAAGGTTTTTAATTGCAGCGGATCTGCTGCAAGCGCTTTCAGATTTTCTTGGCGGACGGCTTCGTAAAGTTCTTCTCGCAACACCCGCATATGAGAAGGGCATTCAATCCCGAGCCGAACTTGCCCCCCCTTGATTTGAACAAGGACAATTCGGATATCTTCGCCCAGACGTATGGCTTCATCTTTTTTTCTGGTCAGTATGAGCATGGTGCCTTCCTTGGCCGAGGGGTTGTCAGCCCTTGCTGAGATT
>JAJDBR010000164.1 GCA_029261275.1 Nitrospirales bacterium | reverse complement strand
CAATTGCCCCCCGGCCTTCAAGCTGCCATACACTTTTTCAACTAACGTCGCATTGGTCTTTCCATCTTGATAATGCAAAATATCAGACATGAGTGCGACATCATAGGAATCCTCAAAGGCATCCTCATGAAAATTTCCTGGCTGCAAATGAATCCGGGAGGTTAAACCGGCTTCTTCAATACATTGCTTCGTCACCTTCAATGTTGCCAGTAGATCAAATACCGTGGCAGTCATTTCTGGATATTCTTGGCAAAAGGCAATCGCGTTCGTGCCAGCTCCACCTCCGATATCCAACATTCGTTTCGCACCAGAAAGTTTCAAGCGTTGAGCCAAGGCCGGACCACTGCCTCGCCCAATTCGATCCAGTACCGTCAGCACCTGCGCCCCTAATTCCGGATCTGTCTCAAATACATGCTGTTTCACGGAAGACTCTCCCGTTTTGACCGCCTGCTCTAACTGTCCCCAATTATTCCATTCTGCATTATGTAACGTAAGCAAATGCCCCACATAGTCGGGGCTGGATTGTACCAGATATTGTTCGGCCACAGCTGTATTGACGTATTTCTTTTCTTCTTTCGCAACCACACGCATGGCCACGAGCGCATTCATGACCAGTTCTAACGTGCGCGGGTTCAACGCACGCTCCTCCGCCATCTGGCTGATCGTCAAAGAAGCTCCCTTGAGCACCGAAAACAGATCAAGCTGAACAGCGGTGAGAAGAATTTTTGTTTCCCAGTAGTAGCCTATCTGGAAAATATCAGCGAGGGACAGCTCACGTGGCACTCAGGGCCTCAAACTCAAAATAGTGCATAATCAGTGGGATTCGTGGTCGATCTTAACGGGGGCAATTGTTCTATGGCAAGAAACTCCGTCGAAGGTACGCATAAAAAACGAGGGCAACCAGCAAATTGCTAGTTGCCCTCGAATTCAGAGCCCCCTTTTATGAGAGTACGATCTTACTTAATTTCGAAATTGGCTTCGGCTGTTCCGCCATCAGCCACTTCAACTTCCACGGTCATAGCTTTTTTGCCACGTGCCTGTTTGGCCACTGAAGGATGGAAAACTGCGACGGTATGTTTCCCGGCAGGCACATCTTTAATTTCAAATGTCCCATCGGCCCCTGAGGTGCCATAATGAGGATTGGTCACGGGCAAATACCAGCCTTGCATGAATTCATGTTGGTCACATTGTAACCGTAGCACAGACCCTTTTTTGGCAAATTTCAATTTGACCTTCTTCGACAAATTGGAACCTTTTTTGGCCAACCCAATATTAAACTCCGTACTCGATTTGGCACCTAATTGATCAAAGCTATGCGGGTTGTGCAAAACCCCTTCTTTGGACTTAGGATCACTCTCATCGGCATCGTTATTTTCTACATAAAAGAGGCCTTTGCTCACGGCCACTCCCGTAAAGGGTAAGAATTCGCAAAGCTCTGCCATAACCTTTTGTACTGGTTCTTTGGCAAACCCCTTCATCCAATCCTTGTCAGTAATGCTGGTCACAGCCACGACGGCATCTTTTAACCCTTTGCTTCCATCTACCTGGACTTCCTTCAGAAGCCGCGTTGCACCATCAGCACTTTTGTTCGTATTTTTTTGACAAAAGGCTACATTCGGGAATTTTGAAAAAGCAAATTCTTTAGGTGGAGGCACGGCACCCGTAAAGGTGACTTTTCCCTTAATCGTTCCACCTGCTTGGGCCACGATCGGGGCAGCAAGCAGCAAGCTACCCATCAATAAAGACAAAGTTAGAGACTGACGATTCCTCATGATTCTTCCTCCTAGTTAAGAAAATTCGTTTCGTTGACGAGGGTTAATGAACAAATGGAATGTGAGTGAAATCAGGCTGTCCTCATTATCCCGGCCAGATTCAGACAGACAACCTTGGTATGATTGAATTACAGCACCCACTTCCGTATATATCAGGAATAAAAAAAACGTGTCAAGAAAACATCCTTTTCCTAGGCCATTAGGACCATGGCTTAGGCCTTTTAGCTCCACAATGAAACCAATTAGGAAAAAATATGGTTAAACGGTTTTAGATATGAAAAAAGCAAGAAACCTAAGAATGAGCATGAACCGTTAGAGGACTGCTTCTCTCAGCACATTCAATAATTCGTCTAATTGTTTTTTGATTCCCTCAGTCTGGTACACAGGCGCTAAACACAGCTGATCGGTACAGAGAAAGGCTGCGGGCTTTCCATCATCATAGGGAAAGTTAATCTCCCCCCATTTCATAGGCCCTTGTAGTGGATTAAACATTTTAACCATCTTGCCTGGACAATACAGTCGATGAGCCTCTTTCCACAGAGTTCTTGTTCTCACATCCCCCGGTATTCCAACCACTGCAATATGGACGGGCGCTCGGAACCATTCATCAACGGCCAAACCGATTAACGCAATGGGAAGAGGTTGCGGGGTGGCCACGACAGACTGGAGCGTGCGCTCAGCAATCAATCGATAATCACCATTGTTCGTGAGATGAGAAAGATCCAAATACAACCTGGCAGCCTGAATATTCGCGCGCGCGGGCTTTGTGGGAATATTTAAGAGGCCTAAACTGTCGGAAGAATGCGGGCGATCAAAAAATCCGCCATCTTTCGCATCTCCTAATAAAGATTCCGTGGTCTGGGCAAGCGCTTCAACGTTCTTTAGAAATTGTAGATCTCCAGTGGCACGAAAGACCTCCAACAAGGCTCGTCCCAATCGAATGTGGTCCGATAACATTCCATGAAGTTTTAACAAATTATGACTCGATCCATGCGCCAATCCTTTCTTGTTATCAAATCGCTCAGCAACCAATCGTTGAAGGACCGTGATAGCTCTCTCCTGCCACTCTGGCTTTCCTAACACCTGCGCAGCGTGTAGATACGCCCATGCCATATCAGCATTGCTACCCGCATATATTCTGCGATCCACCAAGGGCATGCCTTGAGCCTTACGATGGATCCTTTCCCAAGAGAAATAGTCAGTTCCTGCAACGAGAGTCTTTCCGTTCTGATCCCGAACATCCGCATCTTGGCTTTCAAAGAACTGGCCAGTTTTCGGATCAGTTAAAAACCTTTCCACATACTCAATAATCCGTACAGCAATATGTTTATATTCCGTATTCCCTGTAAACTGGTACGCCTTGACATAATTATGAAGATTCTGTGCTTGAATCGTCAGCATCTTTTCAAAATGCGGTTGACTCCAATCAGCTTGTTCAGCATAGCGATAAAATCCACCCCACACCGGGTCAAGCAGGGCAACTTGCTTTTCTAATGTAGTGAACCCCATGTTGAGCAATTCTTCGTCATGCTCAAAGAACCCATAGGTCAGAGCCATCTGAATGGCTTCAGGCTCGAAGAATTTCGGGTGATCTCGGAATCCTCCATTCACCAAATCAAATTCCTGTTTCATCATATCTACGCTATGACTTGCCATAGAAGGACGAAGCACCCCACTTGGAGATTCATTTCTTTGTACATGTTCTTTCACACGCTCCCACAACTGGGCAGCTTGTTCGCGTAAATCATCCTTTTCTGATTCATACAACACCTTGACCTCTTGCAGAAGGTCGACCATCACCTCGGGCTCCAGAGAATTGGCCTGAAAGAGGATTTCTCCCGTTGGCAACAAAAGACTGGTCGTTGGCCACCCTCCGGTTCGGTACCGTGCTTCGAGATCTGGGCGTTGATCCGTATCTACCCGCACTGCAATATAGTTTGCGTGAAGCAAAGCAAGAACCTGTGGGTCGGCATACGTTGTTTGATTCATGACATGGCAGGCATGGCACCACACCGCCGTCAGGTCTAGAAGAATGAGTTTATCCTCTGCCTGCGCTCGATCAAATGCCTTTTGCCCCCATTCATACCATTGAATCTCAGATTGATGATCCGGCTCAGCTTGGTGAGGGAACGCAACATGTTCCGCATTGAGGAAAAGGGAAACGGTACAACAGAATATGAGTACTATCTTTTTCATTGAAGTAGAGAACCTCAAGCGAAGCCGAAGGGAGTTAAACTAGAATTGGCCTCTTAGGTGCCGATTTTCGCATCCAGAAGTCGAACAATTGCCGCGGCTGCGGTCACACGGACTGCCGCATCACTATCGCGAAGCGTTCGTTTCAATACGGGCAATAATCTGCGTTCTGTCATCCGCCCTAACGAACGCACTGCAGCAATCCTTGGACGCGGTAAGGGATCAGTGAGAATGATCGTCAAGGCTCGGATCACTTCCGGCCCTTTCCCATTTCCCAACGCTTTTGCCGCCCCTGATCGTATGGCCGGGTTGGTGTCTTGAAGAAGCTGATGCACCGCATCCTCAACCACCGAAAAATGCGCGCCAACTCGCAACAAGGAGGCGACCGCTGCCGCTTTCACCCCAGGATTCGCATCAACCAAGGCACGCTTTAACGACGAGAACACTTCGTGTTGTTCAAAATATCCCAAACTTAAGGCGGCCACACTGCGCACAGCCGGAATTCGATCAAACCCTGCGGCCTTGATCGTGGGGAGTGCTTCAGAAAGAGTCAACTTGCCCAGGGCAATCAACGCCGCAGCACGAATCGATGGCTGCTTATCTCTCGCGGTTTTTTCCAAAATAGGAATAGCTCTATTATCCCCTAATTCACCAAATGCACGTATAGCGCCCCCCCGCTCATAGCCTTCCTGACTCTGAGCTCCCTGCTCTATTCGTGACCAATATTGTTTCTGACCCAACTCATATAAAGCCCGAGCGGCTGCAATTTGTACTAATGCCTGTTCATCTTTTAGGGAATCTTTCACTAAAGAAATTAGGTCGGCCTCGTTGGTTCTCCCCAGACCAATGAGTACCGAAGCTCGAACAAGTCCTGCCTCATCTTTCAATGCATTTCGAAATTTCGTGGATTGTTGACCAGCCGTCCGCTTGGCCAGGGCTTCCGCAACCAACGCACGAAGCATCCCCGACGCATCGGTGAGCCCATCCTCCAAGTATGAGACGACTTCATCCGAATCAATTTCTTTGAGCGCGGTATAGGCCGCTCCCCGAATTTGTTCGCGCATATCCGTCCGCCTGGGCAAAATGCTGGCAATTGCCATTTGTCGTAAGAGCCCTTCATCTTCCCGTTTTGATGATTTGACCAGTGCCTCATAAGCATCCAATGCCGCCGGGGTTTCTCCTAATCTAGCCAAAGCCAAAATGTGCAGGCGAGTCACAGCAAAGGGCACTGGCGTTTTCTTCAAAACAGGCTTGAGACTATCTATAATTTCCTGAAATTTTCCCTGTTCATAGGCTTTCTGAGCTTTTTCTATTATTGAATCGGTTGTCTCACTAGAATAGGCAACCTCCGGAAGTAAGACCCAAAGGCAAACAAGACCTATCAATACATAGCTGAATTTGTTAGTTATTGTTTTCAATATTCACAACTCCTCGACTCATCCCCTAGGCAGAAACGCTTCTTGAGCCTCAATCATTCTGTATCCTAACGGAGGATTAAAATAATAGTCCGGCTGTGATGAGAGCACCACATGCCCATATTCCACAAACCAATCTCGATCTTGGCTTAAGAGTTTCAACAGGACGTTTCGATCAGGATCAACCCACTCAAAAAATCGTTCCGTTTGGCCAAATCGATCCTGCACCTCTAACTCATACAGCACAGCCGAACGGTTCCCCACGACCGAATCCCCAATTAATGTTCGACCCGTTTCACCTTCCAAGGTAACGGAAAATGGTAACAAATAGTCAGATGTTAACGGAACGCTCACCACCATTCGACGTTGAGATATGATGTACCAGACCTTTTGTTCATCCAACCGAACAATCGTGACACTAGCATACCCTAACTCCGTCCTAACTCCTCCTAAATGTTCGATTCGATACCGGTCGTTTTTGACGAATAATTGGGCTTTCGCTATGCGCCCATCGGTTTTCCACCTCAGTTTCGCCGAAAATTCTCCGGCATTCGTATCCCCCATCTCACCCTGTTGGGCCCAGACTGCACTTGATGGGAAGAATAACGTGGCAAATGCCAAGGAGGAAATGAAGAGAGGCGGAAACCAGCCCGAAGAATTAGAAGACGGCAGAAAGAAGGCGAACAGCCATCTCATGGACTTTGAAGTTCAACCAGAGGCTCGATTCGGATGGGACGTCCTAGTGCCGCTGGGGTAAACCTGGCAGGCTTTTGGCGAGTGTGAGCCGTCCACCGTCCAACGGGAGAGTCCAAAGTAAAATCAACCTGAATGGATCGTGATGACTCGACAGTCACCATTTGAGTCTGTTCTTGTTTCACACTGGGATGCCAAGCTCGAAGTCGATACGTTCCGTGAGGAATACCGGTAATCTCATAGCTCCCAGTTTCACTCGTAAAGGTAAAATAGGGATTATCAACGGCAATTCCCCAACTTTCCATATAGGCATGAAACCCGCATTGCATCACAAATGTTTTTCGATCTTTAGTCAATTGAAATTGATGGACCATGGATTTTCCCGGCACATGGTCATGAGTGGCGTGCATATTTCCCCGGTGGTGCTTGTGATTAAAAGGAAGTGGGGAATTAAACAAAACACGAGTACCATGGGTGATTGAGGTTTCATAGGCCTGAATATCGTGCATCACAGGATCCATGTTCACGACTTCGATCCCATGCTCACTGCGAACAACCGTGGTAAATGGGAGAAATTGGCAGTCTCTGGCTTCCACTTTTGGGATGGACAGGGCAAAGGGTTTCCCCGCAGTCACACCTTCCACCACCATAACCACACCTTGCATGTGATTGCGATTATTCACTACAAAATCTTTAAGTAACCGCCACCCTTTCCCATCGGAAATACGCCCACAGTATTCAGGATCAGGAAAAGTAATAAGATTATAGGCTTTGGGTGATGGAGGTACCCCTTTCAGGCTCACAGTTCCCCTGATCGCCCCCCCAGCTTCTATCTTAATTACGTCATAGGCTGAGGCGATTGGAACCCCAAATGACAGAAGCCATGCGACAAGGATGAGAAAGTTCATAAATTTCAGGGAACCTGGTGACGAAGGGACGGGATAATTTTTTCGCCCTCATCAAGCAACTCCACGCCAAAACGAGGATTCTCATGCATTTCATGAGCACTTCGCCTCCCTTTTGGCGATTCGTATTGGAAACTCACATTCACGGCTTTCCCAGCTTCAACCCGAACCATTTGTTCCAAATATACCTTCATCCCAGGATGCCAGACGGCTACTTCATACTCACCTGGTGGAATATCTGAGATTTCAAAGGCCCCATCTTCTTTCGTAATGAAATAATACGGATTATCCAACACCAAGCCCCAAGAAAACATATAGGGATGAAATCCACATTGCATGACAAAAATATTCCGGTTTTTCCGAAGATGAATCTTTTCCACCATCGGTTTGCCAGGCATATGCGTATGGACATGTTCTCCCATCATCCCCAAAACTTTATGGAATGGATTCATTGGTAACGGACGATTAAATAAGATTCGAGCCCCTCGTTCGCGAGCGGTTTCATATCCTTGAATATCATGTTCAATCGGATCCATATTGATCACAGTCAGCTCATCACGGTCTTTAATGACATTGACAAAAGGCGAAAAGTCGCAATCAATGGCTTCGACTTCAACCTTAGGAAGATCAAAGGGCTTGCCCTTCTGCACATTTTTCAACATCACGACCGCATCTTTTAACGTTCCACCAGAGCCTATAAGAAAATCTTCAACAATTCGCCACCCTGTTCCGGTTGAGATCCTTCCACAATACACCGCATCAGGTATGGTGACTAAATTCATCGCCATAGGACGAGGTTTCCCGCCTAACAAGGTTACAGTCCCGCTCATTGAGCCACCATTTTTTACGGCCACCTCTTGATAAGACCATCCGATAGACGCCCTAAGCATGACTATGAATAGACACAAGAATACAACCCGCACAACCATCTCTTTTTTCCTCCTTACCGGCCTTCTAACATGTACAGACGAAAATACGGCTTCAATCTAGTTTCAATATACCATTCCCCTGCCCCAAAAAAAACGGGGAAGCCGAAAGTCGGCTTCCCCGCATAGAAACTCCAGGCCCTGACAAATTCCTGAACGTTACTTAAACGCGACAGGCGCGATTTGCCCTTGGTCTGAATTATTGCTCTTGGCTTCTTTCACACCAGGAGCCACTCCGCTCAACGACAAGATTCGTTGATCATTGGTGGGTAACACCCGGAAATATCCCCATTGCCCAGACTGGGAATAAGGAAGCCGTTGATTGCTATACACATAATCAGCAGCCATGTGATACGGCCCACCGGCAGAAGGGATAAAGGCATCAATCCCTTCAGAAGCGGCAAACTCTACGACACTGATGTCATCAGCGCCTTCCATAAACGGCTCAATAGGCCATTCATGTTTTTCAACGCTGAACATGCCGTTTTGTTCATTATTGGCCCCGAAGACATGAATCCGAACCGGGTCACCCGCGTGGGCTTCAATGAGAGGCGTGATTGGATCTTTTGGATCATCCACCTCACAAGGTTGGAACATTCGGCCTAACGTACATCCCGCCTCTTCACGATAGGGATACGGTTCAGCTCTGTAATTTATGCCAACCAAACCCGCTACATTTTGGACATAAGGCATAAAACTGGTCCCAATGATGTTGTCTTCCTCCTGGAAGTACAAGGCAACATCTCGATAATTTTGACGCATCTCATTCCCTTGAATCGTCTGATCCACGATTACATCGGCAGCCCAACTATTTTTCAAGGAAATATCGGCTCCAGTTTTTGGGTCGCGATATTGAGAACCCTTAGGCCCAATAATCACACCACCAAACAGACCATTTCGTATATTCATAGCCGGATTTCCAAAGTCCCAGACTAAGGATTGGGTCTCGCCAATATACGGATCCGCATAATAGGTATACGTACGGCTTTCACCAGGAGCCACTGTTTGATCCCCTGGATTATTGCCGATATTCGCACCTTGCGAATCCTTTGGATCGAACGCCAAGCTAAATGCTGAGAATGACGCTCGGCTTTCTTTCATCTTATTGGTTAACTTCACTTTCAAGCAGTCACCAACATTTGCTCGAATCGTGAGCGGCATGGGATGGAAATCTCCCGACGCTTTACTAATCTCGTCTTCTAAAACATAGATTTTGGCATCAGGATTTTGGATTTCAATTTTCCGTTCAAAATCTACCTCAATCGCTTCTTCGATATTGGGATTAAAGGTCATCGATGGAAAATCAATTGCTGCCACATTAAACGATTTTACGGGAGCATCTTCGGGACAAACCGGCAATGGTTTTTTAATGCCTGGACCACCAACCGCTGCGTTAGGCAGCAATTGCAGGTCTGGCACTTTCTTATCCAACACTCTAATTAAGCCCCATGATCCTTCAGAGAATTTTGAACTTCTTCCATTAAAGTACATGTAATCCCCAGCCTGGAGACGAGGCCCCCCAGCTTGAGGAACGACCAGGTCGTATCGTTCAGCAATACCAATATGAATGGAATTTTTTCTATTGGCATCACCCGCATACCGTTCGGTCAAGAAATTATGGCCGGAAACAGTAAAGACATTACTTTCATTCATCGTCACGTCAATCAACCGAAAGACAATCGCATCTCCAAGATAGGCTCGAACCATGGTCGTACTGGGATCACCATGCGCGGCGCTACTGAAAATTTGTGATGTATCTGGATTATTGGCTAAACGCTGTGCAAACGGTTCTGCTCTAAAATTAATTGCGCCACCCGTCGTATGAGTTCCCCCATTCAAGAATGGCATTGGCGTCATTTTGATTAGTTCATTCGGAGGCATGATAAAGGACACTGTTCGTCCTGCTTCCAGAGCCACATCAATTGGTTGTCCCGGAGGATTTCCAGCGGTCACCACGTTGACCGTGTGTGGAACTGTATCCATGATTTGAATCATCAACTCACGGAAACTTCCGCTTATCCCATAGCCAACAGGCTCATTGGTATGAATGTCCATCACCGGACCTGTCCGCTGTGGTTCGCCCGTTACCGGGTTGTGATAAGTTGAGCCAAATGGTTCGATTAAGAATGAACAGACCGCACCATGTGGCCAGGTTGTCCCACCAAAAGCATGGTCATGACAAAAGACCGATCCAACATCAGCATCAGCCCAAAAACGTTGTCTGACAAATTCGACTGTCGTGATATCTCCCACAGGATGATTATGTTCTAACGGCTGTTCAAAGGTGAGAGTATTTTCTCCTGCTGGAGCTGCAGGAGCAGAATCACCTGAGCTCAAGCCAGGAACTTTTAATCTTTGACCCACAAAGATCAAATTTTCATTATTCAAATCGTTCATTTCTTGTAAAGATCCAACTGACGTCCCAAACGAGCTAGCGATCTTGCCTAAGGTGTCCCCTGGCGTCACCGTATAATCATTGCCACCTTGCATGGAAGTAGAGGCTGTGGAAGGACTTCCCTCTCCACCAATTGCCACAATTCGTTTAATTTCCCAGCCCTTCACATTATCGGCCCCAACCAAAAGGACCGTTCCCACGTGATACTGCTTGGCATTCGTCACTTCAATTGTGACGTCTCCCTTTCGAGCTGCCTTCGTAAACTTGGCATTCATTGGAACGGGGAGCCCTTTGTCTGACTTCTTTTCAAACATCGTAAATGGGCGGACAGATTGCTCGTAAGAGAAACCTGAAATCACACCATCCGAGGCTTGATTATCAAATTGCACAAAATGGAAATGCGTATTGATCTTTGATGATTGAAAATTCGTGATATCATCATCTTCCCACTCACTGGTCAAAATCCAATCCATGCAATCATAGATATTCGCACGGAACACTAATGGAACTTTCAAATCATTATTTGCACGAATTGCTTCTTCTTCATCATGGACAACATAGAGAAGACCATTCGGATCAACGACAGCTGGTTGATCACCTTCAGCAGCCGACAATTCAATTGGCAATTTAATGAAATGGACATTGTATTCCTGTGAACCCGCTCGATCTGGGCAAAGACTCCATCGTCCGTTCTCACCAGGCTTGGCTGGTTTGACAGACGTGGTTCCTACATCATTCATATGAATCATTTCTAACCACGGGGCAGGATTTCTGTCAGGGGAAAACGGGTTGCGTTTTCCAAAATGCGGCGTCAACCAGGGCCACGCCACTTTTCCAGAGGTCGGTTCGAACCATATTGGCCGACGTTCACCGGCTTTATACCCTTGCCATTCGGGAATATACTTTGGATTTTCACCCGCCGTAGCTTCCTTTTCGCTGACTGCTGTATTGCCATCCCACGCCCAATCAACCACGGTCGCATCGTAGGATTTGAGTTGTTCAACATAATCATCTTTATGACCGGGTTTCCCACGAGTCGGCAATTGCATTTCCACCCAGTCATAAAGGGTCGCGATGGCAGGATCAGAATTCCAGTTGGATTTGCCTTTTTCAATGATTTTGAATTTTTTCCCAAACCAATCCACTGTGGTACCAATCAGCTTATCTGACGTCACAGGGTTGGGGATCCGACCAATACGATCAGGCAACTCTCTCATGGGAGCCATGACATCGTTTTTAAATCCTTCTACCTGCATCGTGTTATAGACACGCCAATACCCCCACATCCCTGCCACATAATGATGAGCCACATGGCAATGGAACAAGAAGTCTCCTGCTAAATACTGGCAGAGGCCTGATCCACATTCTGTTTCTAAATCAACGGCTTCTGATGGCCCAATGACTTCCACATCCACCCGATCTGACTTGGCTCGAATCACTGGAAATTTTTGAGGCCCTTGGCCTTCATGCCACATTGGCATCTGATCCACAGCCCTTGGGCTACGTGCCCAACGAATGGATCCTCCATGTGGATGATGAGAATGAAACACCTCAGACCCACCATGTACCAACCGGAACTTGGCTGGATCACCTAAATAACTTCGGGGAATCGTCGTAGAGGCATCACCAAACGTATAAGAACTATACGCCATCGATTCATCTTCAAAACCAAAATATTCATGCTGCACATGCATGTTATCAATGCCAAATGGCTCACTCCGATAATTCAGCGCCCGTGCCCCTGGTCGATAGGCATCAGTTAACGGGTCACGTTGTGGCAAGAAATCTCCATGTTTATTCACCGGACGGAATGCTTCATCCCCCACTTCGTGATAGATCAAGACAAATTCACGAAAATCCGGGCCTGTGCCATTTTTGATAATCGCTTGCCATCCACTCGCCATTTTAGGAGCAGGGCCTGTTCCTAAAGGATCTAAAAATTCGGAGCCTTGAGGTTCGACGACAAAGACTCCAAACAACCCCATCACTGTCAATTCTCGATCATTGCTATAGCTATGAAATTGTCGTCCGCCTTCTTGTGTATTTGGATGGATATACCATTCCATTTCAATGACAGGAGATTCCTCAGGCGCTTCCTCATCATCTTCTTCAGGGACACCCACAGCAATGGAATCCGAATTCGTGGTGGTGGCTGGTTGCCCAGTTTTACTCATCACCATACTGGAACCATGAATATGCAAACTCACTTCTTCACCAAATTCTAATTGATTGCGCAGGGTAAACTTCACACAGTCCCCTTGATTGCCTCGCACGACCAACGGTTGAATCCATTGATCTTGAATCCCGTTTTTCACACCCCCTGGGTCATGATGTCCTTCGGACTCACGAGCCTCGGCATTTTTAGCCTCTTCTTCCCGAACTTTTTCAAGATTTTCGGTCAGGGTGTACATATATCCGGGATAGTAATCCAACCATTGGTTCAGGGTTATTTCCACGTTAATGGCTGAAATATCGAAATGGCGTACTGGAGCAGTCTTAGGGCAGAGGCCACCACCGTTCATTGCCACGGGCTCACCTTCAGATTCAGAGGCCAGTAAATAGTTCCCCTTCCCAGCACCATATTGATGCATGGTAGACATGTCGTTATACATGCCTTCACTCGGAGTACCAGCCGTTTCTGTCTCAATTTGCTGCATCATTTTTTCATGTTGTTTTTCAACAAGAGCAGCGCGTTCTGCACGACCTTCGATAGAATTCTCTATAATTGTCTGCCCTTTGAGCTTTTCAGCCCAAGCTGGAGTATCCTGATGAGTCATTCCAGTCTTGTGCATCATGGCTTCTTGAGATTCTCCGGCCAAGAGAGTCCCAGCCGAAAACAGAGAAATCCCTCCCAGAAATAATCCCAGGGAAAGGAACGTAAAGGTATTCCTAGTTTTCACATAAAACATGGACCGGCCTCCTTAAAAAAATAACCCGACAATTACCTAATATTTTTTCATTGAAATCTCACAAATATGACACATTATCCCGTGAATCGGGGAGCCGAAAAGGTATCCAAAACAGTTCGGCCTGTCAAGTCCAAGTCCCATCTCATTGAATTCATAGCCTTTGATTTGGTTGGCGAACTGAATGATGAGGGAAAAGGGGAAGGACAGGCTTAAACGGCCAAGCTATCGACTCTCTTGCTTTTGACTTTTTCCCTCTATGCCTCATTTCAGAAGAGCTGGGCAACCCTATCAGTGAAGCGTTGTTGGAGGGCACAAGTCACCGGACCAGGATTCCCATTATGAATGGCTTGCCCGTCCACATTCACCACAGGAAGCACCTCAATCGTGGTCCCAACAAGAAAAACCTCATCGGCTTGGCAAAGAGCCTCAAAGGTGATGGGGGAAAATTGGACGTCCTGCCCCTGATCCTGAGCTAAATTGATGACCTGTTGCTGAGTCACTCCAGACAAGACGAAATTATTTCGTTCGGGAGTTCGAAGATGGTCATTTTTCACCATGAAAATATTACTAGTCGCGCCTTCGATCACAAACCCCTCCCTCAGAAAGATGGCTTCAAACACCTTGGCTTCCTGCGCCTGCTGTTTTGCCAACACATTGGGAAGAAGATTCAAGCTTTTTATATCACACCGATTCCATCGAATATCAGGAACCGTGATGACCTTTATCCCCTGCGTCATCATCTCAATTGGCAGAGCGCTCATTTCTCGAAATGACAGGAAAACGGTGGGCTTGGCCGTACCAGGAAATCCATGCTCCCGAGGAGCCACGCCTCTGGTTATCTGAATGTAAATTTTGCCTTCCGCATATCCACTCCTCTGAAGGCCGCCTAGCAAAAGACGATGAAAATCCTGTGGGTCAATGGTAAAGGGAAGACGAATTTCTTTAGCACTGCGAACGAGGCGGGTACAATGTTCTTGCCAAAAGGCAGGGACGCCATGGTAGGCGCGAATGACTTCATAAATGCCGTCACCGAATAGAAAGCCCCGATCATCTGGGGAGATGGCGACCTCATCTAGCGGTAAAAACTGGCCATTGAGATACCCAATATCTGGCATGGGACGTCACCTGGCAGGAATGTCTAGTACCGTCACCTCGAACACACGTCGATCTTCCGCAGTAAATTTCCAGGCCATCCGCTTACTAAACTCTAGGCGATGCGTTCCAGGTACCAAAGCTTGGAACTCAAACGAACGTCGGCCAGAATCGACGGCGTTATTACTGACGGTACGGAGGAAATCATCCTCTACCAAAGAGAGGGCCTTCGGATCATAGGTGGGAACCCATTGCTCTCCACGCGTGCGATCTTCCCATAAATTAATTCGAAAGGTCTCGGATTTTGTCGTGTGAATGGGCTTAATTTCTATTTGGCTGGTATCCATATCCTTTTCCCTACTCCAAACTAATAATATTTACTCACCGGTTAGCCAATCACGCTTCTTAAGACAGACAAATACTTGGCCCTTGGCAACATAGACCTCATAATTCACGACACAATACCCTCCCCCATCTGGCCCGAATCCTGTTCGAATATCAAATTGTTGATGATGCCAGGGGCAAGCGACCACAAAGCCTTTGAGCCGACCTTTCCCCAATGAAGCCCCCTGATGAGGGCAAATATCATTTATCGCAAAGCACCGATCATCAATTCGAAAGACTGCTAGACTTTTACCGTCTACTTTAAAGACACGACCTTTCCCTTGGGGAAGATCTTCAAGGTTTGCTATGAAAACATATCCCTCTTTGGGACTCAACGGTTCACTTTGTTTAGTATCCATAATTCAGGAGTTTACGAAAACTCAACAGAGCCTTAAGGGACAAACAAGGCAAATTTCAGTTGATTCCCAACCGCAATTTTTTCTCGGTCAATAAATCCTGTATTAGTTTCAAGGATATATCGCGCGTCATTTGGCGGCGGACCATACCACGTACAGGGATTTTCGAAACAGGGAGGCACATTTTTTTCCAGATGAACAATAATTTTACTTTCATCGACCCACAGAACATCGACTGGAAATTGAAATTCTTTGGTCCAGACTCGATGTGGCCCCGATTCCCCAAAGATATACAGCATTGCCTCATCATCAGGAAGATTCGGCCTAAAGGCCAATCCAAATAACAGTTTTTCTGGGGTATCTGCCACCTCAGATTTAAGGAAGGATCCATTGGGAAACTTCACCGTGATGAGTTGCGTTTGACCGGGTGAATTAAATAATAAGGCCCCCGAAATAAGCATCAAGGCCATGAGTACCAAGAAAAATATACGTTTTTTGTTGGTTCCGTCTTGTAATTTTAAAAATGACAACATATCAATCATTCCCATTTCTCACACCTAAACCCAAGCCCATAGATGATACCCTCATGAGATACCGATTTTACTCAACAGGCCATGCCCGTTAAACTACCATTATAGTTTTGTTTCTTTATACCCGAAAAAGACAGGTAATGAGAAAAATTTTTAGGATAAAGTTCTAACACTTTCTTTTTTAAGGAGGATTCCCATGCGTTACCTCCCAGTCATCGCTTGTATCGTATCGCTCGCTTTTACTCCTACTATCAGTGAATCATCCTACCCTGCCGTCTCAATGGTTATCGATCAATTTGTTGCCCAGGTGTATCCAAAAGGCAGTCGGTATTTTTGGGTCATCAATGATACAACCTCAGATGTTTCGAATGAAATCATTGTGGACATTAATACAGAACTCCAAGTCAAATCAGAA
>JAJDBR010000163.1 GCA_029261275.1 Nitrospirales bacterium | reverse complement strand
GCAATAAACGGCATCTTTTCCGCGAGCCCACCTAATGAGGGGATGTCGCGTGAGTGGGTTTGGTCATAGACCCAGCCAGCCATGGCAAACAACATACTGGTCGCGAGGGCATGGGCAAACATATAAATGACCGCTCCCGATAGACTGATATAGCTCAATGCGGCCATGCCCAGGAAGATATATCCCATGTGGCTAGAGCTGGAGTAGCCGATGACATATTTGGTGTCCTTGGCAAAATAAGACACTAGTCCACCATAAATAATTGAGCCGATACAGAGGACGGCTGCAATCCACATCAGGTCACGCGTGGCTTCAGGCAGAATTTCAAAGCCCACGCGAATAATCGAAAAATGTCCGAGTTTCATGAGGACGCCAGCATGCAACATGCTCGTGGCGGCGGGGGCGGCGGCATGGCCGACGGGCGACCAGGAATGCAACGGCCAAATCGGGGCAATTGAGGCAAATCCGAAGAAGATCAGGATCCAAATAAGGGTCGACATCGTATCGGAAAATTTGGCTTGTTCACGTAGGACTAGAATGTCAAAGGTATGCAGTCCGGACATATGGTAGATCAATAAAATGCCCATGAGCGCCATGACGGCGCCAGCTGACAAAAACAATGTCAGTTTCATGGCGGCGTATTCTTTGCTGTTCGAACCAAAATTGAAAATAAAATCGACGGAATCCCGAAGTTTCAGCCCTTCTGGGTCAGTCATGGAGAGATAGCCCTTAGTGTGGCTTCCCCAGACACCTAACAATAAGTACATGGGCAGAACGGACATTTCGTAAAAGAAATAGAGGAAGAAGAGATCAAGGGACATAAAGACCCCGATTGTCGCGGCTGCGAGGATCAGGAGAAAGATATAAAATTCCTTCGTCCGGTCTTTGATGTGCCATGAGACGAAAATCCCCGCGAACAACAAAATGGCCGAGGCAAAGACCAGAGGCCCTCCAATACCGTCCACGCCAACATAAAAAGCAATGCCCAGTTCTTCAGACCACGCAAATCGCTGAACGAATTGGAATCCTCCTTTTGCGGGGTCGTAGGCGAAGAAAATATAAAACGAAGCTAACAGACTGATGCCGGCGGAAATTGCCGCAGTCATCCGCACCATCAGTTCCTCTTGGCGAGGAATAAAGATCAAAGCGATAGCCCCAAGAAAAGGTGCAAAGAGAATGATGAGTAACGAATATTCACCCATAAGAATCAGTTCTTCATGATTTCAGGAGATAGAGCGTCCACAGTATATTGGGCTATGGCTGTTTCTGGGTGTACTCGATCGACCACGGCTTGTACCGATCCATTGATCATTCGTAAAAATGGAGAAGGATAGAGGCCGATCCAAAAGATCATGATTGATAGGGAGACGCCAATGGCCCATTCCCGAGTATTTAAGTCAGGGATCACGGCTGGCAAACTCTCTTTCAAGGGTCCAAAGATTGCGCGTTCGTAAAACCACAAGAAATACGCCGCGGCAAAAATAACGCCGGTTACTGCTAACGCGCCATAGACCCACCCGGCTTGGAAGACGCCGAGTAAGATGAGAAATTCGCCAACAAACCCATTTGTCCCTGGTAATCCAATTGAAGCCATGCCAATAATAAGAAAGAAGATAGCGAGCAACGGCATTTTTTTCGCAAGGCCACTACATTGGCGCACATCGGTATGTCCTAACCTGTCGTGCATGAATCCAGCCAAAAAGAATAGTCCAGCCGTGCTAAAGCCTAAATTGATCATGGTAAGCAGGCTGCCCTGAATGCCTTGAAAGTTCAATGCAAACAATCCCATCACGACAAATCCCAAGTGACTGATGCTGCTAAACACGAGCAGTCGTTTAAAATCAGGCTGAATGATCGCGACGATCGCCCCATAGAGAACGGCAGCCAGGCCGAGCACCATCAGGATAGTGACGACGGTTTCATTTCGTGAGGCATCTGGGAGCAAAGGCATGGAAAATCGAAGAAAGCCATAGGTACCCATTTTTATCCCGGCAAACATCACAGACATGGGAATAGGTCCTTGGACAAGGGCATCGGGAAACCAGGAATGAAATGGGAATATCGGCGCTTTAAAGGCCAGGCCTAGGAAGATGAACCAAAAGATCAAGAGTTGGTCGCTGAGTGGAATGGGCACGGACAGCAGATCGATAAAATCAAAGCTGTAGACTTGCTTCGCTTCAAAATAATTGAGACTGAGGAGACAAAATCCTACCAACATAAAGACGCTGCCCAACAGCGTATAGAGCACGTATTTCAACGCGGCATAGTGGCAATCTTCTCCAGGCCCCCACAATTTAATCAAGAAGTAACTGGGTATGAGCATGAGCTCCCAGAAAACGAAAAAGACAATCAAATCAAGGGAAGCAAATATCCCGATGAACGTGGTTTCCAAAGCCAAAATGCTCATATAAAAAGCTTTAGGCTTCAGGGTTACCGAATCCCAGGAATAGAGCACCAGGAGGATGGTCAGAAACGCGGTTAATCCGAGAAAGAGCACGCTAATGCCATCGACGGCCAGGTGATAACTAATGCCGAGGAAGGGAATCCATTCGTGGCGCTCTGCAAACTGCATGGCCGCGGTGTCTGGCACGAAGAGCATGAGCATCAATGCGGCTACGGCCATTTCGATGCTGGCGATGCCGAGTGTGGCCATGCGAATCTGTGAATGGTCTTTTAGTCCCCAGACCATCAACGCACCCAGTAACGGGAAGAAGGTCAGGAAGGTCAGAAAGGGAAAGCCGTATGAAAGTTCTTCTTGCATAAGAAAAGCTTTAGTACATGCTGGAGCTAGCGGAAGATGATCCCGCATACCACAGCACCACGAGATGAATCAAAATGGCCAAGCCAATAAAAAGAATAGCGGCATAATGATGCACCATACCACTTTGCATTTTCCGCCAAGACCAGGCGAGCAAATGATTGCCATACCCAACCACATTCAGCCCGGCATAGATCACATGTTTTTCGGTCCAGGTAATTGCTGCGGCACTGATATCAGTCCCTTTGCCAATGCCGTTCACGAAACGGTCTATAATATGTTGATCAAACCAATCCCAGAGCAATCCGAGTTTCTTAAACGGTTCGACAATGAACCGGTCATAGAATTCGTCAACATAATATTTATTGAGTAAGGTCGTATAAACTTGTGGAGATTTTTCAGCCCATTCATTGGCCATTTGAGGACGAATCGAATACATGTAGTGCGCGAGCCCCCAGCCTCCTAATGCAATGGCCACAGCCACAACCATTAATCCTAGAAGTGTCCCCATGCCTACTTCGTGGGGTTCGGCGCCCAAAGGTGTGGCCACGTCATGTAAAAAACTATGAAATACTCCATGCTCTGGTGGGACTCCGAGAAATCCTCCGACAACGGCGAGGCCCGCTAAGATCATGAGTGGTACGGTCATGATGGGTGGAGATTCATGAATATGCTTTGCGACATGAGGTTCGACTCGAGATTGTCCGTAGAAAGTCAGATAAGTTAGCCGGAACATATAAAAACTCGTCAGGAGAGCCCCAATGGCTGCCATGATGTATAAGCCGTAATAGCCATGGACAAAGGCATGGGCCATGATTTCATCTTTACTCCAAAAACCAGCTAAGGGCGGGATTCCGGCAATTGCGAGTGTGCCAATCAGAAAGACTGTGTGGGTGATCGGGATTTTGTTGTACAGCCCACCCATTTTTCGAATGTCTTGTTCGTTATTGAGAGAGTGAATTACCGCACCTGCAGATAAAAACAACAATGCTTTAAAAAATGCATGCGTGACCAAGTGAAAAATGGCGGCGGTATAAGCACCAACCCCACAGGCCAGAAACATATAGCCCAACTGGCTGACGGTTGAATATGCCAGCACGCGTTTAATGTCGTTTTGTACCAATCCAATCGTCGCTGCGAATAAGGCGGTCGCTCCACCAATAATGCCGACGGTGGCTAAGGCCATAGGTGCCATATCAAATAACACATGATTGCGGACCACCATATAGACGCCGGCTGTGACCATAGTTGCCGCATGAATGAGTGCGCTGACGGGGGTTGGACCTTCCATGGCATCAGGCAACCAGGTGTACAAAGGCAACTGCGCGGATTTCCCAAAAGCCCCGATAAGCAGGCAAATGGTGATGGCTGTGGCCATTTCGGTAGAGAGCGATGAAGCCTGAGTTAAAACGGTGCTGTAGTCCAGTGATCCGAAATGGGAAAAGATAAGAAAGACAGCGACTAAGAATCCTGCGTCACCGATTCGATTGACTACAAAGGCTTTCGTGGCAGCTTTGCCAGCTGAAACTTTTTCGTAGTAGTACCCAATCAATAAATAGGAACAGAGTCCCACACCTTCCCAGCCAATGAACATCACTACGTAATTTGAACCCATCACGAGCAACAACATGGAGACCATGAAAAGGTTCATATAGGTAAAGAACCGGGTAAAGCCTTCTTCACCGTGCATATAGCCCACAGAGTAGACATGAATCAGGAAGCCCACACCGGTGACTACTAACAACATGACGGTCGTGAGGGGATCAATTAAAAAGGCAAGATTAACGGAAAGATTGCCCCCAAAAATCCAGGACCAGGCAATGACCTCACGCGGTTCAGGATTGGCAAGAACGAAAACAAGCACGCCTAAGGTACAGAGAAAGGAGAGGCCGACAGAACCAAACGCTAAGCGCCCCGCGGTCTCGGGGGAATATCGTGAGCCGTAGAGCCCGTTGGCTAATACGGCGAGGAGGGGAAAAGCAGGAATGAGCAGAACCAGTAAATCAAACACGTTACCACTTCAAAATATTGATTTGATCGACATTTGTAGCCATCTTCCCGCGGAAGATCACGATGATTATCGCCAATCCGATAGCAGCTTCGGCCGCAGCCACAGCAATGATGAAAAAGGCAGACATTTGTCCGGCCATGGAATTGAGATAGTGAGAAAAGGCCACCAGGTTAATATTGGCCGCATTAAGCATGATCTCCACACTCATCAAGACGACAATAAAGTTTCGTCGGATGAGTACCCCGATTAGTCCTGTCATAAACAGGATGGCGCTCAGAGCAACGTACGCGGAAAGAGGAATCATGGTGACTGTTCTTAGGGTGACGGAGAATTGACCGGTTCTTGTCTATCCGGTTTGGCTGGAGTTTTAGCCAAGACGATGGCTCCGATGACGGCGCCAAGCAAGAAAATTCCCACGATTTCGAAAAGGAGTAAATAGTCGCTAAACATCGTGATACCAACCGCATGGCTCGGGCCAGTTGCTAAAATCAATTCCGGGGTGGCCGTTCCAATTTTTCCCCCATAGGGCGAGAGCAATAAGAGAATGAGTAACTCGGCGAGTAGCCCCATGCCTGCAAAGAACACATAGGAATGTTTCTTATGCAGATGCTGCTCTTCTGTTTTTAAATTCATCAACATCAAGACGAAGAGATAGAGAATGAGAATCGCACCGGCATAGACGATAATTTGGACGGCTGCCAAGAATTCGGCATTGAGCATGACAAAGAGCCCTGCCATATGCAGAAGGAGTGTAAGTAAAGCCATTGCGCAATGCACGGCATTCC
>JAJDBR010000162.1 GCA_029261275.1 Nitrospirales bacterium | reverse complement strand
ATCGGCTCATTCACCAAGCCAAAACACTCATATCCGTTTAGCTTCGCCAGTCGATTGGGAGCGACTCGCTCAAATCTACAATGAGGCTATTCATTCGGGTCGAAGCACAATGGATCTTATTCCGGTCGATGCCAATTATTTCAGAAAGCTGACTGACGCTTTTACTCATCGTGAATGCCTCCTGGTAGCTGAACATGCCACGTCTATCGCCGCGTGGGGTATCGTGAAGCAGTATAGCGATCGCCCTGGATATGCCCTGGCCTGTGAGACCTCCGTCTATGTAGCCGAAAATTTTCACAACCAAGGCGTCGGAACGTCCCTTCAGGCAGCGGTCATTCAAAAGGCTTGGGGGTTCGGATATCGGCATATGGTCACAAAAATCTTGGCGGTGAATGAAACCAGCATTCGCTTCCACCATCGTTTCGATTACCAAATCGCTGGCATTCAAAAAAATATCGGCTTCCTGAATGGTAGTTGGCACGACATTGTCATCATGCAGCGCCTTCTTACTGATGAACAACCCAAGGAGAGCAGATCATGAATGTTTTGACCAAAAATCCCCAATCCAAATCCTCTGTGATCGGGCCTACCTTGTCTCAACTTATTCAAAGACTCGAAACAACAGAACACATCGATCCCGACGGCGCGGCGATCTTATTGCAAGAAGCTTGTATCAATCCAAGAGACTTACGACCCTGGTACGATTTCGACCATCCGGCACAAGATAGTTATGGGCGGAAATTGGTCAAGCAGGGTCGGAACTTTGAACTCATGGTGATGTCCTGGTTGCCGGGAGATTATAGCGCCATCCATGATCACGGCATCGCGGAATGGGGAGCGGTACAATATTTCGGCGCCGCGGACCATATGATTTTCAAAGAGCATCATGGGATCCTCACGACCGACATAAAAATGACGATGTCTTTACAGTCGGTGTATGCCGTGGATCAGTCATTGATTCATTTAATGGGCAACCCTGGCGAGACTCCCTTCATCTCCCTCCATCTCTACGGCCGTGACCACCCAGCAGAAATGATTACCGGCAATGCTCGCATTTTTGATCTGTGGGAACAACGCATTCAGCGCACCGACGGCGGGGTCTTTTTCGGTTTACCGGAGAGTGAGATTCTGTGGAGGGAAACTGCACAGGCAGCAGATCGCGAGACGACGTTGCTCCACCATCAGCTCATGTTGAATCGTGTGGAAAGCATATTGCAGACAGAAAGGTACAACCCTGAGTTGAGCCAACGCGCCAATCATTTACGAATCGTCATTGATCGACTCTCCACCCATACTGAAAGGTGAAGGCCATGAATGCCATTGCTGTTACCCAATGGATTATCGTGATTGTGAAGGGCTATCTGGTTCTGGGACTGATGTTTGCCATCCCGTTTATCATATTTGGCATTCACAGAGTCGATCCCTCCTCAAAGGATAGCTCCATTCCATTTAGATTGACGGTGTTGCCCGGGATCACGCTGTTTTGGCCTCTCTTATTCACTCGTCTCATACGTGGGCAAGAAAAACCCATGGAATGTAACGCTCATCGAATGTGTGGATTGGCCCAAATTCGTCAATCCCCGTCCCGCAGGGCCGAACCGTGATTCGCCCCCGTCGCCTACTTCATCGCCAAATGTTTCTCCTCTTGGCCTTCTTGGTTCCGGCGCTCTTATTTGTGGGCCTGGCATTTCGTCCTGACATTCCACCTGTTTCGAAACCAGACCTCACTCTTCTAGCTCAAGCCGGATTCGCCTCCAATATTCCAGATAATCTCACTCGGGTTCAGGCCGGAGAACAGTCATTTGACATCGGATTAGTAAGGAACTCTTCTACGACATCATCCTTGATCATTCGATCGGTCGATCCACTCTTGAAGCCAGATCTCCTCGTGTATTGGGTTCCGGAATCCATCCAGGATAATTCTCTTCCTGACAATGCCATATTACTTGGAGAACTCATGGGCACCTCTTTTCGTCATATGACACTCCCAGCAACTGAAACCACTGAGCAAGGGTCCCTGATCATATATAGCCTCGCACATCAAGACGTATTCACCTCCTTCCTCATTCCCTCACTTAGTAGAGCAAGAAAAGGAAACCACACGTCATAATGTCTGTGGTATACCGCGCTGTTCAATGGAACCGGCAAAAAAGAATCTACGATGGGATTCTCCTGGTAGCTGTCGGCTTGTATATCGCCGGATTTATCTGGTTCACTCCGTTGTTTGACGCAAACGCAGACCCCAAGAACGTCCCGATACGGGCCTTTGGGTCAGCGGCCTTTATTCTCTTAACGATCATTCTCTCCATTGGTCCCTTGTGCCGGTTGGATTCACGATTCTTGCCCCTCTTGTATAACCGCCGGCATATGGGTGTGGTGACCTGTGCATTGGGTCTGTACCACGGGTATCTGGTCCTGAATTGGTACCACAAATACGGAAACGTCGATCCACTTGTCAGCTTACTGGCGAGTAACACCAACTACGATTCGTTTTTCAGCTTCCCATTCGAGACTCTCGGCATTGGAGCGTTATTGATTTTGATCGTCATGGCGGCGACCAGTCATGACTTTTGGCTAGCCAATCTCACCGCACCCATGTGGAAGGCCCTGCACATGGGGGTGTATATGGCCTACGCGTTCCTCGTCGGACATGTGGTGTTAGGCGCGTTACAGTCTAATACCCATCCAATTCTGGCAACATTAGTCGTGCTGTCGGCCTTGTGGGTCGTGTCCCTTCATGTGATCACCTCTGGGGGTGAACGTCAACAGGATCAGGATATATCCACTGATCCTGAAGGATGGATCGATGTGGGGCCCGTGAACCAGATCCCTGAAAATCGTGCAAAAATTGTCTGTGCATCGGGAGAGCGTATTGCCATCTTTCGGTATGAAGGCAAGGTTTCGGCAATTTCGAATGCCTGTCAGCATCAGAACGGTCCACTCGGAGAAGGACAAATCATCGATGGCCTCGTCACCTGTCCCTGGCACGGTTACCAATATGATCCGGCTTCCGGAGCGTCACCGCCACCCTTTACGGAAAAGATTCCCACGTTTACTGTGTTCATTCGTCAAGGACGCGTTCTACTGGATCCGACTCCCCACCCGGCTGGGACCCCTGTGGAACCAGCCATCGTCCCAAATCCAAGCAGCGCGCAATCCCCAGACAATCAAGAATTCTTTGTCGGGTACTTGCCAACCATGACGAAAGGAATTAGCCGCTTTATCTCACGGCGAGTTGCCGCATTATTACTGGCGGTCGTCATGTTGGTGTTTGTGCTACCCGTGCTCCATGGCGAATATCACCATGCCCGAAGCGATTTTCGTGATCTACGGGAATTCGACGGATTTTTGATGGCCGAACCCGCGCCACATATCGTGGTGGTTCGTCCTGGTGAAACCGGCAAACACGCCTTTTCTCGATACGTGCTCGTCGGGCGCGGCAAATCAGGACCAAAGATTGATGTTGCCGGGTTGAATGGAAAATATGTTCGGGTCCGTGGTTCGCTCATTTACCGCGATGGGGGAACCATGATCTCCGTCAAAAGGGCAGAAGAAGTTCCTGCTCCTTCCACTACTGCTAGTAGCATCAACTCCCTAGGCGACGAGACCCTGGGCACCTATACCCTTCAAGGGGAAATCGTCGATAGCAAATGTTATTTCGGCACGATGCGGCCTGGAAACACGGCGGTCCATCGTCAATGCACGGTGCGGTGCATCGCCGGAGGGATCCCTCCTGTTTTCCTCGTTCGAGATGAATCAGGTAATATCATGTCTTTTTTGCTTGTGGATTCCAATGGCTCAACCGTAAATGATCGAGTGTTATCCATGGTTGCGGACCCGGTGGAAATCAAAGGTGAAGTCGTCCGACTTGATAACTTGTTCGTGCTCAAAGCAGATCCTGATCAATATCGGCGACTCTAATGAGTAATCCAATTTCACAAACATTTAATCTTATTCCACCTCAACTCCTCGTGGTTATCTCTCGAGGGCTGCAGGCACTCGCCACACCCGTGGTTGCCCTGCTCATTACCACAGCCGCCACGTTGGGGGGGGAAGTGAAAGATGCCATTTCTTTCTGCAATGTGTTATTCGTCGGAAATTTATGTGCGTCGCTCGTGGTCCTGGCCTCTTTTGGACCGAAAACAATTGCACAGGATCTGAAACGATTACGATATCCCCTTTTTCTGGAAGTCCTTGGATTTGCCTCGCTAGCAGCGTTACTTTCCACAGTCATATTTACGGCCTTGGCAACGACGACCGTCACCAATGCCGTGTTGCTCGCCAGGCTGGGACCGGTGCTCTATGTCATCGGATCCGCTGTATTGTTAGGCCAGGTCATCGGAAAATCAGAATGGGCTGGCTTTGGATTGATTGCCTTGGGCGTCCTTGCCACGGTGTTTGCGGGAAGCGGGTTTTCTCTTTCTAAAGGTGACTGGCTCATTCTCGCGTCCACGGTTATTTACGCCATCGTGACGCTCATGAGTAAACGACTGCTTCCAGAGACGGG
Organism: Nitrospirales bacterium; assembly: GCA_029261275.1. Taxonomy (GTDB): domain Bacteria; phylum Nitrospirota; class Nitrospiria; order Nitrospirales; family UBA8639; genus Nitrospira_E. The sequence continues at coordinate 48,631 of JAJDBR010000162.1, read as the reverse complement.
AGTGCCTGCTTTGCTATTCGCACGGAATTTTTTCTCCGCCATCGTGTTTTTTATTATCGCCAATGTCCTCTTTGGACCAGCGCATTTCGGCGATGCCTTCTATGGTCCTTTGTGGATCATCATGGTGGTGTACGCGCTGGTTATCATCGTCACCTCGCAGTTTGCCTGGTTCCGGGCTATCGAGGCATTGCCTCCCGCGAGTATCGCAAAATGGACCGTGTTTACGCCGATCTTAGCCGTAAGCTTTGCCTATTTCCTGAATGGTGAACAGCCTTCGGTGGTCCAGATTTCGGCTTTGGCATTTATCACCCTCGGGCTGATCGTCTCGAACATGGGCTCATTCTTTCCAAAGGGTGCGTCGGACAATGCGGAGGGCAGCGTCGCTGCGTCGTCATGATGAAACTCTTGTGCATTGCTAATCCCAAGGCCTACCAACAGGCGATAACCGATGTACCATTAAGCTATGCACGACTGGCTGCCCATCCGGACGTGGAGCTGTACCATGCCGAAACCGAAACGATGATGAACGCTGACAAATCAATCAAGTCGATCGCCATTCACCCAGGGTTCATGCCGGATGAATTCGGAAATTTGTCAAGCCGAGAAACGATTAATATGGAAGCAGATGATTTTGATATGGCCTTTTGCCGAACACTCAAACCCTTCCCCACAGGATATTTGGACCGCCTAGCTCAATGGTCTCCATATGTGCCTTTTGTGAACGACCCAAGTGGGATTGCTCACCAGTTGGATGTAGGATTTCTTTTGGAGGCAGCCAGCCAATTTACTCCACCATCCTTGGTAACGAATAAAGAAGATATGGCTCAAGATTTTTTGAACGAGCATGGGACGATGGTCGTGAAGCAGTCCAATAGTTGTGGTGGACGCGGTGTGTATAAAGTTTCAACAGATACTCACGGGGCCTTCGTCACGGACAATGTCACCGAAAATCCCCGCACCTTTCATTCCTTTTCAGAGATGTTTCTCCACATCACGAAAGGTTCCACCGAACACGCCTTATTGATGTCTTATCTTCCTCGTGTGACGGAGGGAGATCGACGCATTGTCGTCATGGATGGTGAAATATTCGGCACCTATATCCGTCGATCCAAAAACGGCCATTGGGTACAAAACGTGAGTTTTGGTTCCACGTGTGATTTAATGCCCGTCACGGAAGAAGACCGCCGCATGGTCGAGGCCACTGCCCCGTACTATCAACAAGCAGGAATTCGCCTGCTAGGGTATGACCTGTTGCTCAATAACAGCGGCACCTGGAAGATTAGTGAAATTAATGCGGGGAATATCGGTGGCTTATTTAGGCTGGAATATCTTGGAATCAAAGGAGTGACCGATCGCTTTGTCGATAAACTTCGAACTGGTGGTGGGATTCGTGGTGCGGCACAATCAACCCCATCCCAAAAGGAATGCACAACCGTTCATTTTACATAGGAGTAAGACATGCCGGAAACACAGCACACATCTGTTCAGAAAATGAAAGTGGCGACTTGGAGTTCGCTGCAAGATCGAACACCTACTTACGCACTTGTGGCAAATGTTGATCTAGTCGTAATTCGGTATGACGAACAGGTATCGGTGTTCTATGGTCGCTGTTTACACCGAGGAGCCTTAATGTCTGATGGGACGGTTAACGGCGAAAATCTCATTTGCGGTCTCCATGGGTGGGACTACCGATTGGAGTCTGGAATCAGTGAATATAATAACGCAGAGGCTCTCCATAAATTCACGGTGTGGCTTGACCCAAAAAATGATGCAGTCTATGTCGATGAACAAGAAGTACGAGACTGGGAGTTCGCCAATCCTCAACCCTTTCAACGTGATGAGTATTTAGGCACCTACGCCGATACGCATCCCGCTGAAGAAGAACCGCATGTGGGCTTGATCCAGAACTATGCTGCCTATGGATTAGAAAAAACCGGCCATCATGGGTTGGTGACGGCGATGGGAGTGTCACGCACCGAACTCCCCACGTGGGATGACATTCAATTTGTAACGGCACAATTGGCAACACCCCCTCAGCTTGATGACGTACCGATAGGCACAGAATTGGTGATTGGTCCCAACTCACGGAAACCTTTGCGACTAAAGATGCCACTCTTTGTCTCAGATATGAGTTTTGGCGCGTTGTCGGAAGAAGCCAAAACTGCCTTAGCACGTGGAGCAGAACTTGCCGGCACTGGCATCTGTTCAGGTGAAGGCGGCATGTTACCGGAGGAACAAGCAGAAAACTCACGCTACTTTTATGAACTGGCGTCAGGACGATTTGGATTTTCCATGGATAAAGTCAAAAAATGTCAAGCCTTCCATTTCAAAGGAGGGCAAGGCGCCAAGACTGGAACCGGTGGCCATCTGCCGGGTCCAAAAGTCAAAGGCAAAATTGCTCAAGTGCGTGGACTGAAAGAAGGAGAACCGGCCGTCTCCCCTCCTCGTTTTCCTGACTGGACAGACATTTCCCAAATCCGTGACTTCGCCGCAAAAGTTCGAGAAGAAACTGGAGGTATTCCCATAGGATATAAACTCTCTGCCCAGCATATCGAAAAAGACATTGATGCGGCCCTGGAAGTTGGCGTGGACTACATTATCTTGGACGGCCGCGGCGGGGGAACCGGTGCCGCGCCCGTGATTTTCCGTGATAATATTTCCGTGCCAACTATTCCCGCCTTGGCCCGTGCGCGTCGCCATTTGGATCGGCTCAGCCGGCAAGATGTGACATTGGTGATCACGGGTGGCCTAAGAAAACCTGCTGACTTTGCCAAAGCACTCGCATTAGGGGCTGATGCCATTGCTCTGTCAAATTCTGCGATGCAAGCCATTGGCTGCTTGGGTATGCGCGCATGCCACACCAATAATTGTCCTGTTGGGATTGCCACGCAAAAAGACCATCTACGGGCGCGATTGATCGTGGAAGAATCAGCCCAACGATTAGCGCGTTTTTTTGAAACCTCCGTTGACCTCATCAGTATCTTGGCGCGGGCCTGTGGCCACACCCACCTGAATCAGTTTTGTCTGGATGACCTGACCACTTATAAACGGGCCATGGCTGAATTGACTGGTGTACCTTTTGGTGGCGTGCAGTACTAGAATCCATCCACCGGATGGAGAAGAGAGTCACGATGGGCAACTTTGAAACCGTATTTGAATATGTAGCCTTGGCCATTGATCTCGTGGGAATTAGCATGATCTTGTGAGGATTTTCCCTGTCCTTTAAAGATTGGCTGATGTTAGAAATGAGACAGGGGGCAACGATCTCATTTTTTCAGGGCACAAGCCAAATTCGATGTCGGTTGGGAACATACTTGCTCATGGGGTTAGAGTTTATGATTGCATCCGATATTATTCATTCGTTTATTTCTCGATCTCCGGATGATTTAATTTTTCTTGGTCTCATTGTGTTGATTCGTACGGCAATTGGCTATTTTCTTGGAAAAGAAATCGAGCAATTTCAGGAAGCGCATTGATTTTCATTTGAAACGATTGCTTACTTGGGAAGACTGAAACGTAAACACCCGTAAGATCTCTCAATAGGTCGTGAGAGGTCTGAGGAAATAACAGTCGCTCCCACGTAACTAGGCTTGATTTTTTAGGAGCATTCCTGATGAAAGCAGAATCCTTCACTTTCTCCTGGCAAACACTTGGCACAGTTCCGGTCGCTGATCTTGTTGATGCAAAAGTGCAATTGCATTGGGCTGCACAAATTGTCGCCGCGTTCGGGAATGCGCTTCTTGAAACGCAACGGGATGACAGTCAGTCGAACCTGGATTGGGTAGACCACTTAGGCGCCTTATGCAGTCATGCCACGGTGGATGGTTGGAGCGTGGGGCTTCGACTCGCAGACCTCAGCCTCATTTTTCTCGCGCCCAACCATAGTATTCAAAAAGAATTCGGATTATCAGGACAGACAATTCAGCAGGGGTTGGAATGGTTAGCAGCAACCTATTCAAATGCTTCTGGGGCGACACCTTCGAAACCGTTTAGGTTGCGGGATTATAATATGCCCCCTCATTCTGTAGAAAAAAGTGGTGTTTTTCAATTAAGCCGTACCACTCCTTTTAAAGAACTCCATCATTGGTATGGCAATGCGCACCAAGTCATTCGTGCAGTCGCAGAGAAGTGGAAAGAAGCCTCACCTCTTCGATGTTGGCCACATTATTTTGATATCGCCACATTAATATCATTACCCCTTCCTCAAAAGAATGGCTCAATCGGAACCGTCGGATGTGGCATGAGTCCTGGAGATGCTAGCTATGCGGAACCCTATTTCTATGTCACGGTCTGGCCGTATCCGGAAAAAGACACACTTCCAAATCTGACGATAGGCAAATGGCATACGGACGGATTTGTGGCAGCCGTGCTGACAGCCTCCGATTTACTTGCGAGCGGGCAGACAGAGACGCAAGCCGAACGAGTTCCCCAATTTTTCCAACAGAGTTCCGAGTTTGCATTTGACGCGCTAGGGGCGTCGCCCTCGTAATGCAGGTATCATTCATTTTGTATGCATGACAAAGGATAAACGCCAATGCCCTCTCATGATGACCAACAGGAAAAATCTATGACTTCGAAACCCTCAAAACCTCTCACCTGGCTGAAAGTACTCGAACCCGAGGAACTGGAGGAAGGTCGAGTCAAGCCCGTCACCTGTGATCACAAAACGCTCTGCCTGACTCGGCACAAAGGTCAGTACGGCGCCCTGGATAACAAATGCCCACATCAAGGTGGGCCCCTAGGGGAGGGCTCCATTGAAAATGGCCTACTTCGATGTCCTTGGCATGGATGGGACTACGACCCGATATCCGGCAAGTCTCCGGGCTATGACGATGGAGTTGAAACCTTCCCTGTGGAATCACGGGCCGACGGTATCTATGTGGGACTCCACAAAGAATCTGCCCACGTGAGGACAGTTGGGGATGTCATGATGGAAACGATGGTCAACTGGGGTATCAAGCATGTCTTCGGAATGGTCGGTCACTCGAACCTGGGAGTCGCCGATGCATTACGGGTTCAAGAGGAAGCCAACCACATAAAATTTTATGGAATCCGGCACGAAGGCGCCGCGTCATTTGCCTGCTCCGCGTATGGCAAACTCACGGGCCGACCAGCTGCGTGTTTGTCTATCGCTGGACCCGGTGCAACCAATCTCCTTACGGGGTTATGGGATGCGAACGTGGATCGGGCGCCAGTTTTAGCCTTAACTGGACAAGTGGAAACGCAGGTATTGGGACCTGGGGCCTTTCAAGAAATTGATCTCATGGCCGCATTTGGCAAGGTTGCCCAATGGGCACAAACGGCCCTCCATACCAGTAAGCATGCTGAACTCATGAACTTGGCTTGTAAGAGTGCCATGTTGAATCGTGGAGTCTCGCACCTCATCTTTCCAGATGAAGTGCCGAAGCTCGCCGCTACTGAAGGAATTGAAGCGGGCAAACCTGATGGCCGCATGCCCGCGCTGGATATTACACCGCCAGACTCCTCAATCGATCAGGCCATTACGTTGGTGTCTCGATCCAAACGCCCCGTGATTATTGTTGGCCATGGGGCACGTTTTAGTATGGAAGGGATTAACAAACTGGCAGAGATGATGAACTGCCCGGTCATTACCACCTTTAAGGCCAAAGGGTTAATCTCAGACCAACACCCACTCGGCGGGGGCGTCTTAGGGCGTAGCGGCACTCCCGTGGCCAGTTGGGTCATGAATGAATCTGACTGTCTCCTCGTTTTTGGTGCAAGCTTTAGTAATCACACGGGCATCACTCCGAAAATTCCTACCATCCAAGTCGATCGTGATGCCATGGCCTTGGGGAAATTCCATGCGGTAGATGTCCCGGTTTGGGGAGAAATCGGCGTAACCTGCCAAATCTTTCGTCAGCGCTTAGCCAACAAACTCAATACGACAAATCAACGGGAGGACGTCGCCAACCGCTGGGCAATCTGGCGGCAAGAAAAACATCGACGATCACAGGATGATCGTGGACAAGGGGTCAACTCTTCGGCCATCTTTGCGGCCTTGACGCGCCTGGTTCCTGAAGATGCGATCATGGCCGTGGACGTGGGCAACAATACCTATTCGTTTGGGCGATACTTTGAATGTTCACGGCAAGCGGTCCTCATGTCCGGTTATTTGGGCTCCATTGGATTTTCTTATCCCGCAGCCATGGGAGCATGGGCCGCCACGCAGGAGGAAGATCCACTCTTTCAAGGACGAAAAGTCGTATCCGTTTCGGGTGATGGTGGGTTCGGGCAATATTTGGGTGAAGTGAATACCGCAGTAAAATATGGAATGAACATCACGCATATCCTACTCAGAAATAATGAGCTTGGAAAAATCAGCAAAGAACAACGAGCGGGGAACTGGGACGTGTGGCAAACCTCCTTGCACAATCCTGATTTTGCGGAGTATGCAACATTATGTGGAGCCATGGGAGTTTCGGTTAAGCGGAAGGAAGATTTGGAAGAAGCCCTCACCAAAGCCCTCGCGCATGATGGTCCAAGTTTGGTGGAGATTCACTCCGATGCCGAGTTAGTATAAGAATAGCACTTCCAGGGTTCCCCTAGGGATCAGGTTCCTCGCACTTACATTTGAAATACACTTGCAAATTTCCTCCCCTTTGTAAGGGGAGGATGAAGGTGGGGTAGAAATGACAAAAACCAATCGGGCATCCCTGATATTATTGCCGAGAATTCTGTTGATGGTTCTGATCCAAAGCTCTCTCCTGGCGCTGCCCGTCCTGGCTTCAGAAACACCCAACCAGCCCACCAACACACAAGAGACGTCAAGGAAGGACCATCACGCGCACTGGGAATATTTGGGTGTGGAAAATCCGAGTCATTGGGGCATGCTTTCGAAGGAATACCGAACCTGTGAAACCGGGAATCGGCAATCCCCAATTAACATCACCATGACCCATCATGGAGATCATTCACAGAAGCTAGAATTCCATTACCAAACCTCGCGACTTCATGAAATGAATAATGGGCATACCATTCAAGTCTCCCATCTCTCAGGCTGCCGAGTCGATCTGAATAACCGAAAATACCAGCTCCGCCAATTCCACTTCCATGCACCCAGTGAGCACCACATCGAAGACACCGCGTTTCCCATGGAAATGCACTTAGTCCACCAGGATGAAAAAGGACATGTATTGGTCATTGCCGTCATGATGAAAACCGACGCCACGCAACCAGTCCTCAGGAAACTTTGGAGTTGGCTCCCCGAACAACGGGGAAAGGAAGTCTCTATTCCCCTAGAAGTGAAGTTGACGGATGTGCTTCCCACGAATACCGATCACTACACCTATTCGGGGTCACTCACCACCCCACCTTGCACGGAGGGCGTCCAATGGATAGTCCTCAAAGAACCTATGCACGTCACCCAACAAGACGTCGATCAATTCGTCCAAATCATCGGCCATAACGCTCGTCCCATTCAGCCCCTCGGCAACCGCCACATCGACGACGATTAAACCGTTTTTAACCTGTGCTTGGCGAATTCCTCATCATGCTGCCATTGGTGTCTGAAACAATCCCTGACAATGTGACTGCCACACAAAAGCTTTCGGATCTGCCAACAGCGGTTGGGCCTTCCCCGCGACTTCCTCCGGAGTGTGCTGCTTCAAACTCTGATGAATCCGATAGTTATTATAATACTCCTTGAAAGCCTCTAACTTCCGCTCCAAATCTGATTCATTCCAGAACAGGAATTGATCCAAATACTCTCGACGAATGGTGCCGATCAGCCGTTCAATAAAGGGATGGGAGACCGGCACGTGCGGAATCGTTTTGATCTCTTGGATTCCCAGAACCCTCAAATTCGCTTGCCACTGGTGAAACTGAAAGACCGGGTCATGATCAGAGCTGAGACAATGGGGCGCCCCCATAGGGCTTGTCGCTTGATGAAACAGGTAACAGAGTGTTTTCCCATCTACAGCAGAACCTTTGTAAATCCCGAACCCGATGATCCGACGCATGCAATGGTCCATGACAACAAGGACCCAATGGGTTGTGAGTCGAAGAGACTCACACCGAAAGAAATCGATACTCCACAGACTATCTTTGGTTTGACCGAGGAAGGACAGCCAGGAAGGACCATCGCCTCGCTCTGGCCGAAAGTAGGTAGTAAGGATTCGTCGGACCACGTCTTTATCGAGAGACAAGGCAAAGGTTTTGGCTATCTGGTCAGCAATTTTGGTGCACCCAAAGTTGGGATTGCGCCGTTTCATCTCCAGTACCAGTTCAATCACGTCCCGGGAAGGCCCCTTCGGACCGGGCTTCTTTCGATTCGGTGACGAATACAATAAACGATATTTTCTCTTCACCAGGGCTTGGTGAAATTTCAGGAGAGTCGACGGTTGTACCAGAAAGGCCACTCGCTTGATCCGGCCAGAATCTAGATAGGTAGACCACAGGCCAAGGAAGAACCGATCAAAAGATGATAAATGAGGAGCACGCTTTCGTGACCGAGTCAGGACGAGCAACTGTTGCTTCAACAGCAGATTTTCCGCGACCACCGCCTTCATGCCACCATGCCTCAAGAGTGTGGGAGCGAGAGAGACCATATACGTGAAAACCATGAAGAGATATTTCATGGCGGATGAGCTTACGGAGAGTTGTGAATAAGATCAAGCCGAACAAAAGAGCCTGCTAGGGCGGACATTAGGAATTCGCCAAGGATAGGTAAAATCGGCTTACGTTGAGAAGGATTTCCAGGTCACAACCATGATCCTTGTTCCACACGTTCACACATGCACTGGGTTCAACTGCTGGTAGATTGCAGATTTCTGCCGCAACAGAGAGGCCGAAACAAATAGTTGGAACTGCGTATCGAGATGGCGTGATTCACAAGAGGATCTGACGAAGGTAGGCCGCTTGGTGATCCAACAGAGTTTTAAGACACTGTCCACACCACACTCAGGAACCAGCGCTAATGAAATTATTTACTCAGCATGAAGGGCTTCGACGGGATTGATGCGAATGGCACGGCGTGCTGGCGCGACGCCGGATAACAATCCAGTTCCGATTGCGACTAAAAGTCCCAGCATCAGATACTGTTCATTCACGAAGATCGGCAAGCCTGGAAGGAGCCATGTTAACGCTAATGCTCCCACCAGACCTAAGAACACACCAAGAGCCCCGCCCAGTACCGACAGCAGCACAGACTCTACGATAAAGATCAGGAAGATTTGCCGAGGCTGTGCTCCCATGGCCCGTAAAAGCCCAATTTCCGACACACGTTCGCCAACCGAAATCCACATCATCGTCACAATGCCCAGTGCCCCAACAACCAACGAAATTCCAGCAATCCCAGCCGCGGCCAGTGTGACAATCCGCATGATCTCATCTAACGACTCCAACATGGCGGCCTGGGTGGTAATTGAAAAATCTTCCGTTCCATGGTGACGGTCAATCAATATTCGTCGAACCGCTTCCAACACTCGCTCAACCATTTGCGCCGATTGATAGGTCACATCGATTTCCATTAATTCATCTAAGTTAAACATCCGCATCGCATTCGCCACGGGAACATATACCGCATCATCTAAATCAAATCCCAGAATTTGCCCTTTGGGTTCCATCACCCCTATGACACGAAAGCGATACCCCGCAATACGAATGATTTCGCCTAACGGATTCTGATCTCCGAACAGTTCATGTTTCATTTTCGGACCCAGGACCGTGACCGCCGTCGCGCGGTCCCAATCCCCTATCGGCAAAAATTCCCCTTGCCCAATCGTAAATCGCCAGACCTCTGGCATGTCGGCCGTCACGCCGAATACATTGACACTCCGCCCCCGTCCTTCTGTTTCAACACGTCCCATGCCCATGGCCATGGGCACCACCGCCTCAACACCAGGGATTCGCGATAAAGCAACGGCATCCTCTAAGGTGAGTTTGTGCGTGGTGCCCCCCAAAATTCCTGGAATGCCCAGTGTTTGAGTTTTACCTGGATTAATCGCCAGGATATTCGTACCAAATTGTGTGAATTGCGCCAACACAAAATAGCGCGTGCCCTCTCCAATGGCGGTTAAGAGGATGACCGCTCCGACGCCAATCGCGATCCCGATAAGGGAAAGAATGGATCGGAGACGATGTGCCCATACGGCGCCTCCCGCAAATTGGATGAGATCCATGACTGTCATTGTCACCGCCGTTGCAATGCCATAATAGGATCAAGTTTGGCCGCACGTCGGGCTGGCATAACACCGAACATCCCTCCTACAATCAGGGCCAATGCTAAGGCCGCCCCTATCGCCCATGCCGGAGCAGCAGCTGGGACAGCGGGATACCACCAAGTGAGAAGATGCACTCCTCCCAATCCCACGAGAAGCCCGACCATTCCACCTAATCCAGCTAGCATCAACGCTTCCACAAGAAACACCCCGAGAATATTCCCCCGCGTCGCGCCTAACGCGCGAAGTAATCCAATTTCCTCGGTGCGCTCTGCCACCGTCACTAGCATGACATTCATGACACCAATGCCCGCGACGGTCAGCGAAATCGCACCGATCGCCACGAGCACCAACGTCAGCGTTTGAAGAATCGACGAGAAGGTCGAGATGACCGCTTTTTGGGTGATACAGGTGACATCTTCCTCATCATGGCGTTCGGTCAGAATGGTTATAACTTGGGCACACGTACCATCTAAATCTTTTGGTGACCGCACTTTCACCAAAATTCGAAAGAGGGATGACCGGTTGAACATCTTCATGCCTGTCCCCACGGGAACAATGACGACTTCATCCATTTTGATTCCCAATTGCGTCCCAATTTCAGCTAACACGCCAATGACCCGCATCCGCCATTCACCAACTCGGACCACTTGTCCTAAGGGTTGCTGTCCTGGGAATAACTCCCGGGCTGTCACATGTCCAAGCACTACGACAGGCGTCCCCCGCTCCACATCACTTGCGGGAAGAAATTGTCCCTGGGCCATCTTCAGTTCTCGAGCTTGTAAAAATTCCGTGGTACTCCCTATGACGGCTATTTGACGTCGCCGCTCACCATGACTAACCGTTTCCGTACCCATGGATACGGGCACAATGTACTGCGCCGCATGAATATTCCGGCGCAACGCCAACAGGTCTTGTAAGGTAAGATCATGGGGCACGCCTCCCATTCCCGGCATCGCCCCAGTGGTTTCTGTTTTTCCAGGAAGCACGGATAACAGATTACTGCCGATGGCAGTAAACTCCTGAATCACATATTGACGAGCCCCCTCTCCTAATGCCGTTAACGCGACAACTGCTGCAATGCCCACCGCGACTCCAACCACACTCAGTGCCGTTCGCAAACGATGCCCCGCGAGAGCCGCCCAGGCTAACGACATGAGATCTAGCAGCATGGTCGGTTCCTCAACATTTTTTTATCTGCGGAAATTTAGACAAAAGGCATGGAGCCCGCTGACATCTCTTCACCCTTGACATGTTTCACAATTTGACCATCTGCCAACACGATCACTCGATTGGCACGTCGGGCGACATTGGGATCATGGGTAACCACCAACAGGGTTAGACCCTTCGCATTGAGCGATTCCAACAGTTCCATAATGTGTTGCCCCGAATGCGTGTCTAAATTGCCTGTGGGTTCATCCGCTAACAACACTGCCGGTTGCATAATGATGGCTCGGGCAATCACGACTCGTTGACGTTGTCCAACCGACAATTGATTGGGCCGATGATGTGCCCGATCCGACAACCCGACAGATTCAAGAACGTCCTTTGCCCGAAGTTGGCGTTCTGAAGATGCAATGCCTGCAAACACCATGGGCAACGCCACGTTTTCCAAGGCTGTCAGACGAGGAACGAGATGAAAGGATTGGAAGATAAATCCAATTTGGTGTTGGCGGACATGGCTCAGTGCCCGGTCCTCTAATTGACTGACGTCTTCACCATTAAAGAGATAGGCGCCTTCACTAGGCCGGAGTAAACATCCGATAATATTCAGCAACGTAGATTTGCCCGATCCCGAGGGCCCCACAATGGCCACATACTCGCCTGCCTGGATGCTTTCACTCGTGTCCCGCAGGGCAAAGATCGGCTGCCCTCCAACTTCAAAACTTTTTGCAATATGTTGAAGTTCAATCACCGCGTGCCAGGAGAGGAACGGACCAGGACCTGAAGACCCTCTTCCAATCCTTCTTGATCTAATGATGCAACCACCAGGTCGTGTTCGGAAACCCCATTGAGAATTTCCACAAAATCCCAATTCCGTATGCCGGTTTCAACAGGTCGAATCGAAAGTCTGTTCTGTTCAACGACAAAGACGTTTTGTCCTTCAAAGAGTGTTGACGGGGGAATTCGCAAAACCTCGTCTTTCACCGTGAGAATGATTTCAACATCAGTCGAGGTTCCAGGTAATAAGGTCGACGCAAATGCTCGATCATCTAATTCCACTTCAATTTCCACGGTACGATTCTGTTCCTCGATATCCAACACATACGGCGCGAGATGCCGAACATGCCCTTGGTACTTCTGCCCAGGATAGGGGTCAAGAGTAACCCGAACCGGTTGGCCCACATGAATTTTTGACGAATCCACTTCATCCATCGGCGCACTGATATAAATGGAAGAAAGATCAATCAAATCCAAGATAGGAGGGACAGGCAGCGCAGGTGGCGAAGGCGTAGCCCATTCCCCCACTTCAACATCTAATTCCGCAATGACACCATCAAAAGGAGCCGTCAACACGGTTTTTGCCAACTCCGCCTTTGCCTCGATTATGGCCGTACGAGAGCGAGCAATTTCGGCTTGAGTTTGCTTACAGAACACTTGAGTTGTCTGGGCTAAATTTTCATACTTGTCCAACAAATCTGTGGATATCAGATCACGTGCCTTCAACTGCTGATGGCGAACAAACTCTCGTTCGGCTCGGTCAGCTTCTAAGCAAACCCGTTCTCGCTTCACTTCAACAACGGCTAACTCTTGCTCAGCCATCCGAACAGCCGCTCGTTGAGAAACATCATGCAGACGAATGAGCACATCACCTGTATGCACCAAAGCGCCTTTCTGATAAGGAAGCTTTACGACACGTCCACCAATTTCTGGAGACAACTTGGCCCTCTGACGAGCCCTTACCGTACCAGCCCGCGAATTGGTGACAGTTTCTTCGACGCGCCCACGCTCCACTTGCAATACTGTTACGGGTAGAGGATCAGGAGTAAATACGGAAAATTTAAGAAATGCGACCAACCCCACCAGGGCTAATACCATTCCCGCACGAATGACCCAACGACTCATACAAGAAGTCTATCATAGAAAGAAAGTGGGATCTGTAACATCGACTCTCTCCTCACGCGAAACTCATCAGAACAAAAAAATCCCCAAAGAGCCAACAAGACCCTTTGGGGCTATGCATCAATACCCTGTAAGGTACGAAGCTAAAATGTATACGAAGTCGAACGCGGACGACCACCTGATTGGTTTCGCCCTGGACGATCCGAATGCGGGCCTCTCGGACCATTACCATTGGCAAATCCAGGACGCGAGCCTCTTGGACCATTCGAATTGCCGTAACCCGGACGCGGCGCCCGAGTCGCAACATGGCTGGCTTCTGGAGCCCGACTACCCGGAGCACATGGCACTGCTTTGCCTAATAGTTTTTCAATCATCCGCAAAGACCGATGATCTTCGCCCGTCACAAAACTCGTGGCCCAACCGATGGCCTTCATCCGAGCGGTGCGGCCAATACGATGGACATAGTCTTCCGGCACATTAGGCAAATCATAATTGATCACGTGTCGAATATTATCCACATCCAGTCCGCGGGCGGCGATATCTGTCGCGACCAACACTTCGAAACGCCCTCGTCGGAATCCTTCAAGCGCGGCTCGACGTTGTGGGAGACGACGACCGGAATGCAAGACGGCAGAGCTGCAGCCAACCTTTTCCAGTGTTTCTCCAATTCGATCAGCCCGATGTTTCGTTCGAGTAAAAACTAACACTGAACCCTCGGTCTCTTTCAAGATTGAGAGTAACAACGACGTTTTTTCGGAATTATTGATGTGATGCACGTTATGAGTGACCCCTTCCGCAACTGTTGCGGATTTCGCTACCAGGGCTTTGACAGGGTCTTTCAAGGACATCCGCGCCAAATCATCTAAATTGTCTGGCATCGTGGCAGAAAAGAGTAATGTCTGCCTCTTATCCGGTAGGGCCTCGATAATTTGATTCAATTGAGGCGCAAATCCCATATCTAACATCCGATCAGCTTCATCTAACACTACAATGCTCAGTTTCGTGAACAAGATCGTCCCTTGCCACATATGATCCAATAACCGACCAGGCGTGGCGATGATGATATCAGGACGCTGACGTAGCCCACGGACTTGGGCATGCATATCAGCCCCCCCGACTACCGTCGTCCCAAAAATCCCGCACGACCGACCAAGCTTATCCACTGTTCCTTGAATTTGAAATGCTAATTCTCGAGTCGGGGCTAATATGAGCCCTCGAGGATGGCCTTTGGGGCCAGCAGCCAAACGCTCAATCATAGGGATGACAAAAGCTGCTGTTTTCCCGGTACCGGTTTGCGCACACCCCAATACATCGCGGCCTTCTAGACCTGGGGGGATGGCTTTGGCCTGAATGGGAGTGGGTTCGTCTAACCCAGCCTTCGATAAGGCTTGAACTAAGCGCTCGGACACACCAAGCGCACCAAACTGAGACAACACAGTTGAAGACATAGCACTATTCCTTTTGTTACAAGGATCGTATCTACACGTAGTCAGAAAACCGAGGGAAGCAGAAGTTAGGTAGGATGTCCGCTCCGAGCAGGATCTGGTCGCGATACGATCGCGAGGCCCGAAGTATGTTGAATGTTCTCGCCGTCGGACCGAATCAGCATGAACAGTGTTTAGAATACAACACAATCTGAAACCTGTCAAATTAATGAATTGCCCAATTAAGAAAAGACGTCACTTCCACTCACCAACAAAAGGACGCACCTATGAGCAGTATCTACAGCATCATTTGCCAATCCATTACCGGAAACGATCAGCCTCTTTCTACCTATAAGGATAAGGTCCTGCTCATTGTCAACACGGCATCCAAATGCGGTTTCACCCCGCAATTTCATGGGTTAGAAGCCCTCTACCAACAATACCAGGCTCAAGGATTTGAGGTCCTAGGGTTTCCCTGCAACCAATTTGGCAGCCAAGATCCAGGCACCCACCAGGAAATCCAACAGTTTTGCCAAGCCAACTACGGCGTCAGCTTCCCCATGTTTGGCAAAATTGAGGTAAACGGGCCCAATACGCATCCTCTCTATCAACATCTCAAAAAACAAGCGCCTGGCCTTATGGGTTCAGAAGCCATCAAATGGAACTTCACCAAATTCCTTGTGGATCAATCCGGAAACGTTAGGGACCGTTTGGCCCCTACGACCAAACCTGAAGACATTGGACCGGTCATTCAAAAACTCTTACAAACCACTTCCAATCAACAATAACCTGTAATAAATTCCATCAAATCAGGACTTCCCACCAATCAGCTAGTGCCTGAAACTGGACAGGCTTAGCTTAAATTTAGGCACCGGTTACCATCACATTTCAAAGGAGGGTTCGTGCATGAACGCAAAGAAATCATTATTAGTGGGCGCAGCACTAACGAGCTTACTGGCTGCGGGCGCTTTTGGATCAACGACTTTTGCCCACGCCGAGGCTATGGGAAATGCCGGACAATGTCATGGGGTCAATGCCTGTAAAGGCAAAGGAGATTGCCAGGGCATGGGACATGAATGTGAAGGCAAAAATGCTTGCAAAGGCAAAGGTTGGGTCAAAATGTCGAAAGCCGATTGTGAGAAAAATCCCAAAGGCCATTGGGAGGCCATGCCAGAGAAACATTAAGCACGTACCAAATCAGAAATTCACATTTCTCTTTCCCCTCCTTTATCTCTCAAGGAAGGGAAATTTCTTCTTGAGAAGAAAAGTTTTCAACCGACATCCAGCGCCCCAACCCTACCCACAAGCCCGCATCCCGGTCGAGATCCCCGTTCACTCATCTATACTTTCCCCTAAAAGTGAGCTAGGCTATTACCCTCCTCTTCAACAGAACGATTCTCTGGACAATAAAGGGTACGCATAACATGCCCAGTCCAATGAACAACTACATGCCTTGGGAACCCAGTGGTTCCATCCCTCTCCCTTTTCTCGTACCCATCATCTTTACAATGGAGGTGTCCCATGCGTGACCTCTATACCATGATCTTAGCAGGAGGCCGCGGAGAGCGTTTATTGCCACTCACCCAACACCGCGCCAAACCCGCCGTCCCCTTTGGTGGGAAATATCGAATCATCGACATCACACTCAGTAATTGCCTCAACTCTGGGCTCAGAAAAATGGCGGTATTGATTCAATACAAGTCCCATTCGCTTGATCGTCACCTTCGCACGGGATGGAACGTACTCAATCCTGAATTGGGGGAATTTCTCATGTCGATTCCCCCGCAACAACGAATCAGCAAAGATTGGTACCGTGGGACCGCCGACGCCGTCTTCCAAAATCTTTTTCTTCTCGAGCAAGAGCAACCACGACATCTCTTAGTCCTGGCTGGTGACCATGTCTACAAGATGAACTATGCCGATATGTATCAGTTCTTTCTGGACAAGAATGCCGACGCAGTCGTGGGAGCCATTGAATGGCCGAGGGAGCAAGCCACCGATTTCGGTGTGTTGGGGGTCGATGAGACAATGTGTGTGCACCGATTTGAAGAAAAACCCCAAGATCCCTTTCCCCTCCCGGATGATCCCACTCATGCCTTCGTGTCGATGGGTATTTATTTGTTCCGCACGGATCTGCTGTATGAGAGATTACGAAAAGAGGCCCGCCTAGACAGCGCACACGATTTCGGCAAGAACATTCTTCCGTCTATGATTGAAGACGGGCGAGTCTTTGCCTATAACTTTCAGGATGAAAATAAAAAGGAGGTCAAATACTGGCGGGATATCGGCACCCTAGACGCCTACTATGAAGCCAACATGGACCTCGTCTCGGTTGACCCCCTGTTCAATTTCTATGATCAAGCTTGGCCCATCCGCACCTATCAAGGTCAATTCCCCCCAGCCAAATTTGTCTTCGCAGAGGAAACCGACAATGGCCGCATGGGCATGGCGCTGGATTCCATTGTCTCAGGGGGGTGTATTATCTCAGGGAGTCAGGTAAAAAACTGCGTCCTCTCACCCAACGTCCGCGTCGAACATCACGCGGAAGTCCACGAGTCCGTTATCATGGAAAATGTGGTAATCGGCGAGCGAGCTCGCATCCGTCGGGCCATCATCGACAAAGGCGTCGTGATCCCCCCGGACACGGTCATCGGCTACGACGCCGAGCAGGATCGGAAACGATTCACTCTGACAGACGAAGGTGTCGTGGTGATCACCCAACCCAAGCCTGCGTCTTCAAAGAAAAAGACCTTGGCCATCTCTGTGGTGAGCCCCCTCAAAAGTGTGGTAAAAGGAGTATAATGGAGACATCTCAACACAAACGATGTCATTCCTAAATCAGTCAGTCTCATTTCAGTGACGCTCCACCGCCAGCCAAAAAACCAGTATTCCAAGCCACTCAGAATCATTCCGACACCTCTCCAGGTCTCGAAGCATCCATTGAATAGTCAACCTACGTACCTTTTTTCAACAACATTAGAAATCGTCTCAATTTTTTCAACCTTTTACCATGCCACCACCAGCCACTGATGCTACCAATACCTTTTTTAATGACTACCTCGATGAAAAACCACCTCTCCTGCTCTACCACTCTCATTTTTTTATCCACAAGTAAAAAAACCAGTAGGCAAAACGGCCACGAACCAACTACACTATATCTCAGGAAACCGTGAACCCGATCTCAAAATATCACTCATTGTATTTTGATCTTCAAATTTTAGAAAGGATGCAGCACTCATGGCCGAACAACACAAGCAATATGCTGAGGGAAAATCTGGGGAATTGCATGGATACACGGGGAAGAATGCCCCGGAAGGGACGACGGCGCTCGTAGAAGAAGACGGAACCACACTCACAGCCGCTGGCCTTAAGTATTGTCAACGACGAGGCTATTCGGCGCCCATGGTAGCCACCCTTCGGGTCCTCCACGATCAATATCAAGCACCAGCCGTTGGGTATGCCATTGGAGCAGCGGCCCTTAACGCAGATATGATGTTAGAAAAACAAAACAATACGAAAGCCATGTCGGAACGGCTCCGATTAGACTGGGAGCAACAGGACAAAGCCTTCAAAGCCAATGTCGCCGCAGCTGCCAAAGCTGAGGCCGCGGCTGCGGCCGAGGCAAAAAAACTAGCTGCACCAACATCATAGCCATCATCGAGAAACCCTCAACAATACATTCACAAGGAGCGTGTCCATGGGAAAAAGCCAGGACTCAAAAAAGGAAGCCAAAAAGAAACCAACCAAATCCCTAAAAGAAAAACGGGCCGATAAAAAGGCCAAGAAATAACCCCACCCACCACTTGTTTCTTCTACCCCTGTTGGCGAAGGGCCATCCCTTCGCCAACTATGAGAAGACAGGGAAGTCTTTCGAACGTTCCAAACTGCAAGCAACTACCACAAACATTCTCCCTACATTTAGACCCATAGGCAAAAGCTATTCTCCGTCATTTCCGCGAGCTTGAAGCGGGAATCTATCTTAGCTATCTCCTCAGAATATGCCATCTGTACAATAATTGAAGGGTTGGGTAGCATGGGGTCGGCCAGAAGAGAGCCGAGGGTCCCCACGTCTCTAGCCTAAGTAGGGCTTCTTTGAACTATTTTCTTCAAATGAAAGATCAAGAATTGGGTTTGGTCTATTACGATCAACAGGACATGACGCCAGTAATCATCGATTTTGTCTCCGGCAAAACGGCGTACAGGAGAAAATATGGTCATGCAGGTGGCGAGACAATCAGTAAAGCGGTGGGGCTCAAAAAAGGCCATCGACCCAACGTTGTAGATGCCACTGCCGGTTGGGGTCGTGATGCTTTTGTACTTGCGACCATGGGATGCCGGGTGCATATGATCGAACGTTCCGAGGTGATTGCTAAACTTCTAGAAGATGGATTGCGTCGCGCCGAACAGGATGAGAAAATCGGCACCCTTATCAAAAACAACCTATCTCTAATCTGCGGAGAAAGTCTGCGAGAGATCTTGCATACTCCGTTTGAACCGGAGGTCATTTACCTCGACCCCATGTTTCCCCATAAAGAAAAATCCGCGCTCGTGAAGAAAGACATGCGAATGCTACAAGAAGTGGTAGGGCGAGATGATGATGCCGGTGAATTACTGAAACTGGCGCTGACGATTGCCACCAACCGTGTGGTCGTTAAACGCCCGTTTTATGCAGATTTCCTAGGTGACGTGGAACCACATACCTCTATCAAAACAAAAAAATATCGTTTTGATATCTATCTCATTTTCACTTAACTAATTCCATGCTTTGAATGGCGATAACGAAGCTCTACGTGGAGAGCACCTTTGACTCGCAGTTGACGGAACTCTTTTCTAAAAGAGGAGTGATTAAGTTCGGTAATTCCAACACATCATGACCAAAGTATAATTGATAGCAGTCCAATTGATTGACCAGGCGAGATAAAAATGAAAATTCCAGTTTGGCAATGGTTTTATCAAAGACATCCATAGTTTCTGGCAACAATTCTTCCAACGCCCTTGATTTCCCTAAAGGCTCCACCCAACTTTTAGGCGAATCAACGACCTGTGGAAATACCAGCATTCGTGGTTGACAGGACATCGCAAAGCCGTCCTTGTAAAAGTCTTCGATGTAGAAAAATCGCTTCCAAAGACCATCGGGCAAAATATCTTTTCCCGCATTGTGAAATTCCGGGAAAAATTTGAGAGAACTTTCCAAAATATCCACCTTCTCTTCAAAAGCTAACAACTCTAGCTCTCCATGGATTTCATGAAGAAGAGGATGATCATCAGAAAGACAGCGATACCCTGAGCGAAGTAAAGAGACAAAGGCCGTCGTCTTGCCTCTTCCGCTACATCCAGGAATCAAAATACCCAGTCCATTTTTTTCTAATGCCGTAGCATGAAGAGTGTAGAACCCGCGACGCTTCAGAAGCTCAATCAACGCATAATGAAAATAACTCACTCGAACATCTTCATGCATCGCTTCTGGTTCTACGACATAGATTTGAGCGGTTTCGGAGGCAAAATCTATTACAATCAACCCTTGGTCATGGTAATCAGCGATAGTTTTTTGGGGTTCCATATAAAGGGTATAGTTCCACGTCGAACGCTTTGCGTCCCCTCTGGTGGTGCCTGAGCGAGAAATGACTTCTTTAGCCTGAGATGACAGAACCTTTGGGATTTGCTCTCGTCTGGAAACTGCATAAAACGTGAAATCAAGAACCTGATTCCCCTCCCGTTCATTTTGAGTGAAATATCGCAAGAATTTTTGAATCGGTTCAAACAGGAGCGGAGAAGAAGAGGACACTTTTATATTATTATTATGGATCGACACTTCAAAGCATTGCATGGAAACTCCAATCAAATGTTATTTATCAGGCATATATGTAGTAATTTCAGAGGATCCTTTGCCTCAAGCTTTTGACTGCAGAAGAAGGCTTTCTTTAATTAATTGAGAAGAAATGATTAGCAAATCTTTACGAGCTTGGTCTTCCATGACTTCAAATCGTTCACAAATGTGCATAAGGACATCTTGTAAAGTACGGCTTCCATCACAACATTCCCAAATGGCTGTCCCGACTTTATTGAGGGAATAATAATGCCCATTATCCAAGTTCAATAGGACGGCCTCGCCCTCTAAAATCGTGCAATGAACATCTTCCGCACAGTGAAGTACATCGTGTTTTTGGGCTTCCCAATCATTAGGCTCATGAGAAGCACAAGATAATGTCCCATCCATTTCTAAGGCTTTTATTGCCGCTGTTTGGATATCCTGATTCGTTGCTGAAGAAGCCACGTGCGGAGTATCCGCAGTTTCAGTTCTTCCTAATGCTGGTCGCAACTCAGACCCAATAAATAGTGTTTTTTTTGCAGATTGATTAGTATCGCTCATCCCTTCCTCCTCATGAATGATAGCACCCAGACTCAACGCACTGTCCTTGAAATAATAATTCAGCAACGGCCGCACCAATTCGCTGCCCGGTTTGGGACTCGTAAAACATAAAGGCCGGACTCGTATTGACCTCAAAACACACATAGTCCCCATCAAAGGTTCGCCGCAGATCGATCCCGGCAAGTACTAACCCTAGGCCCTTGGTGAGGGCCACACATTTCTCCTGCAACTCCGAAGAAAGTTCTACTGCTCGAATGTTACGAAAATGGTTCTTTTCGACGTACCGATAATCCGTAGAACTTGTTTCAATCTGACTGGCAAAAACTCGTGAACCAACCACATGAACACGAAAATCAATTCCAGGAATATATTCTTGAAATTGAACCGGGCAACATTGAAGTTGATCCAACCGGGGAAGATCTTCTTCGGTCAAACGCTTCACCACTGATCGCTCTGCACTTAAAGACTTGAAAATCACTTTTTCCTGGCATTCGATATAAAACTGGTGAGCAGCTTGAGGTACCGTCGTCACCAGAGTTTTTGGCATTCGAAATCCTAACTGAGTAATCCGCAATTGCTGATAAGGCTTAGATCCATTAGAGCAAGCCGCCCGATAGGGATTCATAACTAATCCAGGAAGCCACCCTAACAAATTCGGAAACAGGGCTTGATGATGAGGCTGATCTCTCCGTAAATATTCCCCATCATTCTCCTGAACGATTGCCCCTCCTCTTCTGACATAGGTTGAACGAATCGCCTCAAGGGGAATCTTGCGAGCTCCGAATCGAAAAATCCCTGACCTTCCTCTCCTTCCTGTGGAAATGGCAATAGGCCATTTATGAGCAGATTGTTGAAAATCCAACACCACCAACGTGCAATCTCGTCTCGTTAGTTTTTCGCTTACAATAGCGACCATCGGATCGGAGATAGGTCCGATTAAAAGAATATACGGTTCAAATTTCATACTTTAGGAGCGAGCAAATGAGCTAATAAGGGCAGCACTTCCTGCTGCATGGCCGGCCCCCAATGATGCAGTTGTGGCACACAATTCCAATCAAGGCAAAACCATTGCTCATATTCATCCTGCATCCAGATACTTTCGGAAAATTCCAAATCATAGGCATTACTCAATGTTAAGTATTTCGTGATTAGTGGCGAAGGACAGAATTGAGGTTCGACGCCAGTCTCAAAGGACCCATATCCAATTTGCGGCGCAATAGGTCCACCTCGTACTTCCGATCCCACATTTATCATATGAAACCATTCTCCAGGCGCAATGGCCTGTAAACACAGGGGGGATTTCGAATAATTCCAATCCGACAGACCCATCGGATTCGCGAATGCTTTTTGGGAAACCGCACTACCTAGTGGCAAGATTCTGATTTTTCCAAGCACTTCCTGACAAAATTGCGTTGAACCAGTGGTCGAGGTAGCCAAGCACATTTCGGGGATCCCTATGGAATGATCTTCCAATAAGCGTTCCCAAGTATAATCCGCAAAAAAGAATCGGCTACGCCCTCCTGGAATAGGTTCATTCACAATGACACATGTAGAACCATGCAATAAGCCTAACAACGTCGCATACCCTTCCTTGGCCATATAGGAAAGGTCCTGTGAAGACCAGAATTCAGTAGTAGAGGGAGAAAGGGGGAATTGGCTTCGCCAAAAAGCAGCGGTCACGACTGAACCAGAGATTTCAACGGCTTTTCCTTTGCCAGGATTCAATTGGAGGTTCCAGGAAGATCCTACATCCCATGTTAGTTGACTCTCAAACACCGCATCATTCGGGTCGACCACCGCAAACACATGACCCTGGGCCTCAAGCTCAGAACGTACGCCTCGAATAATGGGGTCGTTTGAATGTCCAAAAAGGATAATCATCATATTTCATATCGGCATATATGCCCTCATCCTTCATCTTTTTTGTCATTCACTATCAAACGATACTTAGAAAAATCTTTATTCCTCTAGAGAATTTATAGTGCAAACGAAGAAAAAAAATAAATAAAAAGAAACGAAGTGGAAAGAATATGCAGCGCTCAAAAATAAGCAACAAAGATTGCCTTTAAACAAACCTCGCTTTTTCCTCAACGAGATATTGTTTAAAAAATTTCAGTGCGGCTTTTAAAAACCAAAAAAGATATAATGGGGTAGCGCAGGAACGTCACCCCATAAAAAAGGGAGCGATGGTTCACTCTCTTTACATGTCCCTATCCTCTAAACCGAAATAATGGAGATGACAAAAAAAATGAAATTTCGATTTCCTGATGCCTATTAAGAATCTTCAAAATCTTTACCGGGAACTTCATGGTATTGCTTTGAATTTCCCGTCAATTTTTTGAGGGCGTCATGCTTAATGGCAAGCGGTTCAGCATACGATTCTTTTTGTTTTTCATTCTCCATAACTTTTAAACTCCTTTGGTCACATTGGGTTAACAATAATTAATTCCCATGGGGAGCATTATGAGACAAGAATAAAAAGGGAGTAACAACTCAATCCCTTCATACCTTCCTATCGTCTTAATCCCGACAATCTTGATGAAAATAAATAGAAACTTCAGTCTTCCTGATTCATATTCAAATTCTCAAAAACTTTACCCAAACTTTCAAGAATCCGCATGAAACAAAAATATCAAAATATATTGACACATTCTCCCAAGCCACCACGCAAACAAGGCGTTTGCATTTCTTGGAATTGTCTGGTCGATTATTTAAAAGCAAAAAAATTCAAAAAGGCAATGATAAGAGTAAATGTAGATAGCAAAGAGTAGGAGAACTAACATCCGAAGCAGAGTATCATTTCAAAATAATTATAATCTCTAAGGTCCTCATGAAATTTTTCGTAAAAAAAAAGGGGGTGATGACTCACCCCCTTTCAAATATTTCATTCACCAAATCATGGCAATGAAGGCCAACCACTTTTTTTGTATATCAGCCCTCCATTCCCATTTTTGTGGGGACCTCATAATCCTTATGCCCATTATAGTGGGATCCGTTTCCCGTCATTTCTCGTAGAGATTCATGCTTAATGACGAGGGGCTCAGCATACAGTTCTTTTGTTTTTTCTTCTTTCATAGGGTCAACCTCCTTATAGATTGTGAATAACATTACGAGAGAGAATTGTCGACTTCAAACAAACTACAAGATCCAATTTTTATTCGTCAATGATTTCACATCATGAAATTCTCAAAAAAGTTGGTCAGTGAAATAGTGGCACAGGAATTTCCTTGAAGTTGCTGGATATGGAAAAACGTTGCAACACTTTTCTAGCTTTTTCGTGAAGTTTTTTCGGTCAGGAACTTTTGTAGACCTAACCCATTAACAATGACTATGCTCATTCTTCCATCACTCCACGGAAAACTTCTTGCAATGTTTTCTAGGGAAAGGCACAACCTATCTTAGCTCTATCCTAATGGTAACTATCGCATCGCTTGGGATATACAATTAATGCCGGAAAACCGGAATAGAGCTTCTCCCAAAAAAGCTATTTTCACAAAGAGGGGAAGAGTAAAAGAAGGTTACCGAAGAGAGGTCGAACGTAGGACTTCCCATCAAAATAAAAAGGCCTTCCAGTTTCCAAAGGCAATAGACGGCCTATAAAAAGAAGGGAGTGCTACTCACTCCCTTCTTTAGGTATCCAACTACGGCCATTTGGTGATGACCAACAGGGGTATTAACTCCACCAACGGCGTATGTATCTAGTATAACTTGGAGTTTTATCCCCATAGCTATGATTATGATAGCGCTGAAATCCGGTCATTTCTTTGAGTATGTCATGCTTGATCACAAGAGGCGTAGCATACTTTTCTTTGCGTTGTTGATTGTCCATAGTTTTATGCTCCTTGAAATTTTTAAATAAAAATTTAAGAGGACATGGTCGCTGCCCTACAAACTAAAAGACAGTTTTAAAATTGTCAATGGCGTCACTCAATGATCTTCCTAAAAGGTTTTTCTTTAAATATTTTAAAATAAATTTTCCTACAAGTTGTTGAACGTTATTACAGCTACAACGCCTTCTTTTTAGCATTTTGTTATACAGGTTTTTTTAGTTGCAGGAGAAGAAATTTAGAGGACTTAGGAGTAAAAGGTAACTACACTCATTCGTTGACCCTGAGTCACCGGAAGAACTTCATGGAAAGTTCCTGAAGGAAAAGCCACCAACAACCCTGGCTCTATTTGAATGGGAATGCCAAAATATTTTTTGGATTTACTTTTCACAAGGCCATAGAAAGAAAGCGACCCACCAGCAAAATCCGTCTCCTTGTTGCCGCCTTGGCCATTCAAAAACAACACCAGGGACACTCTTCGTCTTTTGGTGAAATGTTCGTCTCCTTCACGAATGAGTACATCTTGATGATGGCGATAAAAATCTCCTGCTTGATACAACAAAAACTGTGGAGGTTCGAACCAATGAAGGTTCAACCGAAAATGCTGTTCAAGCCTTGATTGCAATATTGTCAATCGATGAGAGAGGTCATCCTGAATATTTGCGCCCACTGTCCCACCCAGAACTTTCCGCCATTCTTCATTTTCAATTCCCTGATCACCTTCGCCGACCACCGTACCTTTTGAGAATTCCTTATTACTGAGTAAACTATGACAGTATGTTCTTCGAAAAGATTCTTCCACAAAGTTTCGTTCAAAGAAGATTCCGAATTGAGAAAAGAATTCAATAGGAGGCATTTTTCTTGAATCACCTAGACTAAACCTTCAAATTTTTTCTTTTCATCACTCCACTTGTTTCTTCCAATTCAAATGGACCATACCCCTATAACTTTTACGCTAAAACTTTCCCAAAAGGCTAGAAAAATGTCTTTTAAAGTTTTCACATGGGTCCAATGTCATTTGCATCGACCCTTTGAGAGAACCTTTTCCGGTTATTGATAATTCTTGGCTTGGATTTCATAAAGCTCTGCATAAGATCCTTCTTGAAGAATTAACTCATCGTGCGTCCCGGATTCCACAATTTCTCCGTGATCTACCACATAAATACGGTCCACCATTTTGACGGTTGATAATCGATGACTGATTAAAATGGCCATCCTCCCCATCGTCAATTGGTGAAACCGTTCAAATAATTGGGCTTCGGCTTTGGCATCCATGGCACTAGTGGGTTCATCCAGGACTAAAATTTGGGAGTTGCGGAAAAACGCACGAGACAGGGCAATTTTTTGCCATTCACCAACACTCAGTTCTTGCCCCCCTTCAAACCATTTCCCCAAAATGGTGTCATAACCAAAAGGTAAACTTTCAATAAATTCATGGGCCCCAGCCTGGGTTGCAGCGGTCTTGATTCGACTCAAATCAGGAGCACCCTGTTTAGTTAACGCAATATTTTCTCGCACGCTCAGAAAATAGCGCGCAAAGTCTTGGAAGATCACGCTGATTTCACTTCTCCATCCCTCCACAGAAAAGTCACGAATATTGTGATTATCAAATCGAATCTGCCCTTCATCCGGGTCATACAAACGACATAACACCTTTACGAGTGTCGTTTTTCCAGCCCCATTTGCTCCGACAAAGGCAATATGTTCTCCAGGTTTCACGGAGAAGGAGAAGTTAGACAGCCTCTTTTGAGTATCTCCAGGATAGGTAAACGTCACGCCATCAAATTCCAATCCTCTGGAAGAACTGACCGGAACAGCTATGGGGAGGATCGGCTCTTCTATCCGAGATTTCACTTTCAAAAATTCATCGAGATTATTGAGAAATAAATTATGTTCATATAATCCTGAAAGACTCCCACTAAATTGCTGCAGGAAACTTGCTCCTCGTTGAATGGCTTGAAAATACATAACTAAATCGCCCAAGGTCAGAAAACCCTGCAAGGTACGATGGGCCAGAAAAAAGTACACACCAAAAATTCCAATGGTGGCCACCACTTGGGCACCTAAAGTCGCGAAGGCTCGTTTCTTTTCCAAACTAAGCTCTTCAAAACGCAACAACGCCCGTATCTCTTGATACATATCTTTAAAATAGGAGCCTAACTGAAATAATCGAATTTCTTTGGCATGAGTATCCCGAGTCAATATCCAATTTAAATACCAAGCTTTGCGTTCCTCCCCGGTTCGGCTCCGTTCCCAATCATATATCTTGTTGGCATACCGAAGACGAACCAAGAATTCAGGAAGGGCTCCCAACATGAGAATCGGCACGACCGCCCAATGAAAAACAATCAACAACCCTCCCATCGCCACAAGGGAAATCCCATTTTGGCCCACCTGAATGAGTGAATGTAAAATGGCAATGGGACGAGAGGCAGCTTCTTGTTGTGCTCGATGTAAACGATCGTAATACTGTGAATTTTCATAATATTCCAAATCAACTTCCAGCGATTTGGTATGCAAAATATGTTGCATATGGTCAACAACTAGTAGGGAATGTCCGCGGGATACCCAGTTTGCCAGGATGGAAATCACACTGCTTAATAAGGCCACACCCCCCATCCCCATCATAATAAAAGCCACTTCATTTAATTGAAATTGAGGATCTGGTTGCGTTAGGGCATCCGCCACATGATCAACTAATAATTTCATTAAATACAACGTGGCTAAGGGGAGAAGTCCTTGAATAACAAGCAACCCAATACTAGCAAGCGTCCATTTGTGCCCGCTTTTCCACACAAACGAGAGTGCTAGGCACAAATTGCCATATAAGGGCAGAATTCGATTTTTCATAGAGGCAAGCATCAAAGGGAATTGAAAATTACACCAACCAAAGATATTAGAAATACTGAATTTTTTAAAAGTGTCAGAAAGTACAAATTACGTTCTCCTGGCTTCATTGCGTTGGGAAAGTCACCGTCTTCACCATTTCCTCATGTTGGTTTGAAGGCTCGAGAAATGGTTTATTAAAAAGAGTCAACCAAGCATGCCCATCTAAGCCTTCCTCACTCCGACGCACACCACAATGAAACACCACAGGAAAACCCTGCAATCTGGCTAACCGAAAGAGAATAAGTGATCGGGGTAGACAATTACCTTTCGGATTGGCAGGAAAGATACCTAATAGCGCATCAGTATAATTAGCCATTTTGGCAATATAGTGTTCGTCCTTCATTTTTGAACTCCTGGCGGGTTGTAACCAGGAAAGAAGATTCGTCAATTTGATCCATTTCAAGGCCAGCCTAATCACGACCATCAGAAAACTAATTCGAAGAATGCGCAAATATTTTTTCATCTTGACCCAGAAATCCTAAACTGCCGCATGGGGAAACCCCCAACAAAAAACACTCGAGAAATAAACAACATCTTCGGCGAACATACTTCACACCTTAAAACACATTCAGGGATAGGTAAATCTTCAGACGGGAATAGAATTCCATTGGGGAAAAGGGGATAAAAAACGAGTGAAGAATCATTAGAATTGATTAACGCTTTGAAATAGTTATCTACCTTTTAAGAAACCCCTTTTCCTGCTCTTCCCATGGGAAAAGTATCCAAAAAGAAGATAGGCTGTTCCGTTGATACACCTCAGCTTGTCCTCTTGGCTACGATGAATAATCCAAGAAACCAAAAACCCGGACTCCTTCCTTATGTCAGGACTTTTTGTGTGGAAGAAATTTTGTGCTGGAGAGACCAAAAGCTTTTCGTAATAAATACATCGGGTACCCCACTGCGAGATTCCAGAATGGAGAAGCGGCATTTTGTCGAGCGTGTTCGCGAGAAAATTCCCGGTAGCGTTGAGTCGACCTGTTAAAGATACTACCAATTTTTTTCCCGCGCCCTTGATTGCTTAGAACATCCATCCCAAACGTACTCAGCAACCAAAAATAAAACGGATGCTGACTTGCGTCATGATATACCAGCACTTTCTGCAATACATTTTTGAGTAAACGATCTTCCAAGGGGAGGCCTTGGAATTTTGAAAACAAGTCATTAAGAACGAAATCTGGCACCCCAGCATGCATTCTCACCTGTGCCACCCACAAGACATAGAAAAGAAATTTGGAGACTCCATATTTTTCACTCAACATAAGTAAAGCTCCCCAATCCAATTCATTCCTGAATTGTTTCATGATTTCGGCGATGTCATATAGCACTCGCACTTTCCCCAAAAATCCATCACAAGCCGTGTGAAGTGCCAGATGAATCAGAAAGTCTTCGGGAGAGAGTATCCAGCAAGCCACTCCAGCTAGCTGAACAGAAAGAGCTCGCTCCCACAGGTCTTCTGTAGGAATGAACACCGGCATCGTGAAGGCAATCAGGTGATGATGAAGCTCAAGAGTTAACATCTGGTCAGCAGAAACATATGGAACAATGTGATGATGACTGTCATACCATTCTTTAGGGAGGCCCTGGTCCGCACAAAAAAACCCACGAGCCTGCAACAGCTGTTCAGCGCGAGAGATATCTTCTTCTTTGATCAAAAGATCAACATCTCGCATTGGACGCAACCCCAATTGCGGATACACAATTTCTGCTAACGCTGCACCTTTCAATACGATGACCGGAATGTTTTCTAGGGAGAAAAGATTAAGAATTTCCTTTAGTCGACCAAGGCGAAACATATTTTGAGCTTGGTTATTTACAACTTCCAACTTCCACTGGCTAGCAAGTGCCGGGGGAACATGGGCTAGCATTCCGTTGGATTTCACTCGATCATACACTAGGGAGCTAATACTGAGCCGGCCGGCCTGATCAATCAAGGCCGACCAATTGAATTGCTCAGAGACCGAACTTTCCCAAACACCAGGATTTTCCAAGCTGCTAAGCCAATCAAAAAAACTACCTGGCTCTTGTAAGGATGAAGGAATCATCTGTTCATGAGGATCCATTGTTTTGAAAGGCCCAGATCTTTTTTCTACTTCCAAAAAAAATAATGGGGACCTAACAATTTCATTAAGGAACACCCTTATGATTTACCTATCGGTTAAAACAACACAAAACTGAGATCTACGCCAGGAAGTGGAAAAGGGAAAAAACCAGAAAACATCGACGGGGGTTGTCTAGGGTAAAGAAGGAAGTTATTGATTTAATTGGAGCGGGCGAGGGGATTTGAACCCCCGACAGCTTGCTTGGGAAGCAAGAACTCTACCACTGAGCTACGCCCGCTCAATTAGGTTAGGATGGGCATTCTATGTACGATCGAGAGGTTAGTCAAGAAACCTTCTGTATAGGCCATTGGCGACGCGTTAGTGACCCGCCATTTCAATAATCGCAAATTTGCGTTTTCCAATTTTCATGGAAAATTTTTGTTCTGGCTTAAAGTTCAGTACCCCATTGATGTCATCCATTTTCTCTCCATCAACTTGAATGGCTTTCTGAGAGATAAGACGGCGGGCTTCCCCTTTGCTCGGCACTAACCCGGTCTTTATTAAAATATCGACGAGCGACAACGAGGGGTCTTTTGGGTCCATAAAATCTGTTGGCTTGAGCCGGATATGAGCATCTGGCTCATCTGGGAAATCCCGTCTTTGAAAACGTTGTTGAAAATCCGCCTTGGACTCCTCTGCCCCAGCGTCTCCATGATATTGCCGTACGAGCTGTTCGGCCAATATTTTCTTGGCTTCCATAGGATGCTGCTGCTTCACGTCCTCTAAGTTGGAAACAGTCAGCAATTCATAATACCGCATCATGAGGTCATCACTGATGGACATTAATTTCCCAAACATATCTGCTGGAGGATCTTCTAACGCTATGACGTTCCCGAAACTCTTGCTCATTTTCCTCACACCATCGGTCCCCTCCAATAGTGGCATCGTCAGAACGACTTGAGGCTTTTGGCCATAATCACGCTGCAAATCTCGACCAACTAATAGATTGAATTTTTGATCAGTCCCTCCCAACTCCACGTCCGCTTCCAATGCCACCGAATCGTAGCCTTGCACGAGGGGATATAGAAACTCATGAATACTAATGGGCTTTTGATCGCGATAACGTTTAGAAAAGTCATCGCGTTCCAGCATCCGCGCGACACTATAATGCGAACAGATTTCCACCATGGTTTCTGTTGGCATCGCACTCATCCAACGACTATTAAATTCAATTCGTGTCTTTTCAGGATTTAACGACTTGAAAATTTGCTGCTCATACGTCTTAGCGTTTGCTAGCACTTGTTCTTTCGTCAGGGCCCTGCGCGTTTCGGATACACCGCTAGGGTCTCCGATCATCCCCGTAAAATCACCGATCAGAAAAATGACCTGATGGCCTAAATCCTGGAAATGCTTCAGCTTTTGAATGAGGACGGTATGGCCTAAATGAAGATCTGGAGCGGTTGGATCAAATCCTGCCTTAATTTTGAGAGGACGTTGCTCCCTCAATGACTCAGCCAACTTAGCTTTCAGCTCATCGAGCTGAAGCACTTCCACCGTTCCCCGAAGAATGAGATCTAATTGTCGTTCAAGTTCTGAAATGGCCATAATAACTTTCGGGGAAATTGGGGAAATTGATTCGCTGAATTAACTTACTCTCTCTTTAACTCTTGGTTGGATTGTAACAAACGGCTCTAGTCGTTGGAGTCGTTTCCTACCAATACCCGAAACCTTTACTAAATCATCAAATTGCTGAAAGTCCCCATGAAGGGTTCGATAGGACAGAATGCGATCCGCTAATATGACGCCAATGCCAGGAAGCGTTTCCAATTCCATCCGAGAAGCCAGATTAAGATCAACCAAGAATGTTGTTCCGACAGTTTGAAGGCTTTTCGCTTCGCCTTCTCCGCTTAGTTGTAAAGGAGCAATGGTGGATGTACTCGCGGCCTGGGTCGACGAATAAGGAGATGAGTGAGTCACCGTCGATTGGTGAACCACAGGCGTTAAAAGATCATGGTGACGATTATGGGATTGGGGCCAATCTGCCCACAACACGGCTGCTATACCCATCCCCAAAACGCCGCTTTTCAAAAGCAGAGACTTCCCCCAAGACCATTGCCTCAAATAAGTATTCCTACCTGTCATGACCCATGCTTTTCTTTTACCAAAATAAGATTATGTTCGTTTTCGTGCTTGATGAATGGCCAGACCATCTATATCTTCCGCTGCCTCCATGAGCCCTTCTGATAACGTCGGGTGGGCGTGAATCATATGAGCCACATCCTGCACGGTTAACCCACCTTGCATAGCCAATGCACCTTCGTGAATGAGATCAGCCGCATGTGCACCAATTATATGGACTCCGATTATTTTTTTTGATTGTTCATCGGCAATAATTTTAAACTGACCGGTTGTTTCTCCTACAGCTTGCGCTTTTCCAAGACCTCCATAGCGAAACCGCCCAACCGTGGGTTGGAATCCCTGCTCACTCGCTTGTTTTTCCGTCAACCCCACGCGTCCAATCTCGGGAAGGGTAAAAATCCCCGCAGGTATGACCTCATAGTTGATCGACTGAGTGATCCCCATCGCATTGGCGGCGGCCACTTTCCCTTGGGCCGAGGCCACATGCGCCAACATAGATTTCCCTGTTACATCGCCAACAGCATAGACGCCCGGAACCGAGGTTTCCATATGGTCATCGACCAAAATTTCTTCACGGCTTCCAGTTTGTACACCAACTGTCTCCAAGCCCAGCCCAGGAGAATTCATACGGCGCCCGACAGAAATGAGCATTTTCTCTGCAACAACCGCCTGTCCCGAACTAAGTGTCGCATGGATTCTCCCGGCGGTGGATTGCCAATCTTGGATGGTCGTATTCAGAGCTAACTGGATTTTCCGTTTTTTAAATTCACGTGTCAGGATGGCCACTGTATCGTCATCTTCCATAGACAGCAATGTCGGCAGCATCTCAACCAGCGTCACCTGACTCCCCAGCCCGCTGAAGAGACAGGCAAACTCACAACCTTCAACTCCCCCACCAACAATAATGATACTCCGAGGAATGTCTGTAAGATCTAGAGCCTCCTTGCTCGAAAGGACGGTATGGCCATCAATTGGAAATTGCGGTAATTGTGGCCAAGAAGAACCGGTGGCAACCACAATAGCTTCGCTCTCTAAGAGGTTGGTGGCGCCATCAACATGGGTGACCAGAACCTGTCGATCACTAACTAACTCTCCTCTGCCAGCCACATGCTGAATTTTCCATTGTTTGAATAACGTAGCAATACCTTTGACCAAAGACGCTACTACTTCATTCTTTCGGGAAATCATTCGCTTGAGATCAAACCCAA
This sequence comes from Nitrospirales bacterium, assembly GCA_029261275.1. GTDB lineage: Bacteria > Nitrospirota > Nitrospiria > Nitrospirales > UBA8639 > Nitrospira_E. The sequence continues at coordinate 15,494 of JAJDBR010000162.1, read as the reverse complement.
TTGGACCTTCCACGGTTAACCCCCAGGCTTCAGCATGCCGAGCCCGTTCGCCAAGATCGACAAGATTCAACAAGGTTTTACTCGGGATGCATCCCCAATTGAGACAGACCCCACCCACAGCTTGCTCTTCGACAACCGTCACCTGTGCACCCAATTGTGCAGCACGAATAGCGGCGACATACCCACCAGGCCCTGCACCAATAATGATCATGCGTTTGGGAGAAGACATTACGCTTCAGATGTCAAAAAGGCGTCATACTGCTCAGCGGTCATCAGTGAATCAACTTCGGAAGGGTTAGATAACTCCAACACGGCGATCCATCCACGACCATACGGATCTTGATTCAGAAATTCAGGATGCTCTTCTAATTCCTGATTCACCTGTACGACGGACCCTGTCACTGGCGAATAAATAGTGGACGTGGCTTTTGTCGACTCTACTTCGCCAAGCTCAGCCTCTGCCGCAAGATTGGCTCCGACTTCAGGAAGGTCAATAAAGACCACATCACCCAGGGCATCTTGGGCAAAGTTACTGATCCCTAAGGTCACCTTGTTGCCGTCGACTCGAATCCATTCGTGTTCTTTGTGATAACGCAAATCCTGCGGTTCCATCCTTACCCCCTTTTCTCAAAAACATGATGTGCCTTTTAGAGAGCCTCAATTAGTCATTCAATAGCATCGCTCATGAGGCCTTGCCGTCATGAGACACCAGGACTCTTTAAGATTCGCTCAGATGACATTTCTGAAATGATTACGAAAACGCACGGAGATCGTGAACCACGCCAATTCCTGAAGGAAAATCTTGCAGAGGAGACACATCGGTCGTTGCTGTCTGAGGCCGAAGGCGCTGCCCGCCCTTGGCCGGCAGACTCACCCATACCCGCCGTGGATCATCAACGACCGGAAGTAATCGGTCAAGTACGGCCTTCGTAGAAATGCGTCGTAATTTTGCAATCACAGCCTCCTCCGTAAATGTTGACTGTCGATCAATTTCTGGCCGCACAAAGAAAAACGAGAACGAGCGTCCTGCAGCATCCATGGCATCCTCCGCATACTCGACCAACGCGCCAACAGGATCCGTTAAGCCATGAGGATGCAGTTCTAGCCCAAATTGAACCGAGGGATACGGCGGACGTAGGCGTCCAACAATTGATTCGAGAATCGCCAAACGTTCACGAGCCTTCCATCCAGCCCATCGCCAAAACCGTGAATCCTTGGCACGCGACCCTTTCTGATCATCAAATCCTGGTGAACCTTTTGCTGTCCCTAGCGGATTAAATCCCAAATAGAAAACCTGAGATGGGTCCAAGCCCACGCCAAATTGCTTTTCGAATCGCTTTAGCCCGATTCGAGTCACGCCTTCATACAGTCCGAGAGGATAATCATTTAGAAATACCAAGCCATCAACACCTTCTTTACAAAGCCGCCCCAGAAAACGTGTCAGAAATTCCTGATACGCCGGATGAAAAAGATCAAACCGTTTGGTGAACGTAAGGCGACCAGTGTCGACCTGATACATTCGGTCGTGCCAAATCTGGTGGTCGGAAGGCGCCCAGGTACCCAGACAGCGAAGATTTACCCCCACATACAACAACAACCCGGCACGATGACTACGGTCAGCATACGATCGCAAGAGCGCTTGGAGTTGCCCAATTTCTGGAGCACTCTCAGAGCTCATTGATGAGACATTATGCAAGACGGTTCTCTGGCACCCCAGATCAATCAACAAAGTAGTGACGCCATCTTGTTTCATTTTATTGATGCCTTGAACAAATCCATCAGCCCCCGGCAATTGGTTCAAAGCAAATCGAATGGCTTGGGTAATCTTGGGAGGCGCCTCCTCTTGCGTAAGCAACCCGTGAATTTCTTTTAGTCGCTGAGACGAGTTGGATTGATAGCGTTGGCCCTTTGGTGCCGAAGCCAAAAGACCATACTCCTGCTGAGCAGACTTCCAATTCTTTTCCTGATCGTATGATTGGCCTAGCCACCAATGCCCGTCTCTTTCAAGATCAGCTTGAGGTTTCAACGCTAACAGACGAGTTAATTCTCGAATGGCGTCCTGAAAATTACCCGCGTCAAAATGGTCTTGAGCATTCTGGAAAAGCTGTTCATGAATCCGGCGAATATTTTGAGCCTGTTGGCCCGCCAGAGGACTCCCTTGATCTGGCCGACTTTCGAAAACGGGAGGCGGGCCTGTCCCAGGAGATGGCTGGGAAGGCCGCGTACGCCCACAAGAGACAAGAATCCCAACACACAGCAAACACACAAATGCTCGGTGGAAGAATTTTGAAAGCGTGAAAGATAACAGCACCATACGACGTCAACCGCTCCTAGCTAAATTCGGATTCAGAAAAAAAATAGCGAATTTCGATTTGCGCATTGTCGACTGAATCAGACCCATGCACGGCATTCGCTTCAATCGACGCACCATGCACCGCGCGAATCGTTCCTGCATCGGCTTTTTTCGGATCTGTGGCTCCCATGAGATCCCGATTCGTTTTCACCGCATCTACCCCTTCCAATACCAACACCACGACAGGACCTGAACACATATACGTTGTCAAATCGTTAAAAAATGGGCGTTCCCGATGCACGGCATAAAAGCCCTCAGCACTCGCTTTCGATAGACGCATCATGCGAATGGCCTTTGGATGCAATCCGGCCTCTTCATACCGTCGAGTAATATCACCAATCGCATGTTTCGCTACTGCGTCAGGTTTAATAATTGCCAATGTTCGCTCTGCCATACAAATAGATCCTTTCAGAGATTAATTTAAGTAAATGATAAGGGGTCATTTTACGGCGCATCTGACAAACTTGCAATCAGGAAGCCAGACTAAAAGACCTGAAAAAATAGCATGTTACTGGCAAGAAACCACAGAGATTGTGGGAAAGACACAACATGACCCAAAGGCCAAGACAAAAAAAGTAGGGAACGAGATCGAAGATTAGCTATAGGAGGAGGGAACAAAAAAAACTCTATTGAGCTTATCGATCCTCTGCACAAGCTTCAGGTGGTCGGGTATCAGAAGCCAACCCTTTTGAAAAGACCATGCGGCCCACTTGCTTCACATTGGCACACAGGTCACCCAGCCCTGGGGTTACCAGTCGAAACGGGCCTCCTCGTTCAACGGGAAAAACTCCCCCATCCTGCTCATACACTAGAATGCCAAACTCCCTTGCCTGCTGGAGCGTGACACATGCGGAATACTTTCCATCGTTAGAAAAAAATGTCACATGATCAGCACCGGCCTGAAGCGTCACGACCTCAAGTATTGCTTGAATTTTAATTCCGGTCCCGTGCATAGCTGGCATCACCGTTCCAATATCTGAGATTTGATACTTCTGCGTTAATCTACTCAGATGCGTTCGGGAAAATCGTAAGGGACGCTGAATGGCGCCTTCCACGGCTATAAACAGCTCATCTGAAGATTCTCGAATGGTCATGCCTTTAATGAGGCCGGTTAACATCTCGTTCATAGGCGTCGGCACTCCAAACTCCTTCCCGCGCTTGACGATATAGCCATTTAACTCATCAATTTCCGTGGGCCGCCCGGCCTTCCAATCATCATACATCGAGGTATGAATATCTCGCAGCTCTTGCGACCATTTCACTACCTTCTCGGGCATATCTTCATCCAAGGGGACTCGGTGAGCCGCCATGGCCACAGCGGCCACTTCTCGCACAATGGTTGCGATCACTGGTTGCAATTCAGTCGCATCCAAGGCTTTTGCCACAGAATCATTCAACACCACGGTGAGCGGATTAAACACACAATTCCAACACATCTTCTCCCACTTGGCTTTACGAATGTCTTCAGTCAGAAAACACGGAATCCCCGCCTCCTTAAAAATAGCTTGAACCTGGAACAGACGCGGTGTCTCCAACCCCATCAATTCGCCAATCGTGACCATTCCTTTTTTGAAATGGTCGATCACCCCAGGCTCGACAATTTTAGAATAAATAAACGCCACACCCCCAACTACGCGCTCTCGCCCAAATCGCATCTTCAACGTATCTTCAATTGTCACCCCATTTTGTAAGCTCAAAATAGTCGTATCCGACTTCAGGATGGGTTCAACCTGATCCATGACTTCAGGCAAATCATAGGCTTTCACACCCAAAACAATCAGATCGGGTTGCGGCAAAAATTGAGGATTGGAAGAAGTCTGCGGATGAACCGTAAAATTGTCCCCAATCGCACTGCGAATCCGCAAACCATTTGCGGCCACGGCAGCTTGAGTTTTTGGCCGTAACACAAAGGAGACATGCGAATGCGTTCGCGCCAAATGCGCCCCAAAATACCCCCCAACCGACCCAGCCCCTACTACCATAATTTCTTTCATTCGCGTCATCTCTCCTTTTGCCTCCGAAAAAAAATATCCTCAAGCCAGACAGTATACCCAAAGGCAAACCAGCGCACTATCTCTCTCAGGGTGGTGAGGGAACAATCAATAAATTGTGAGGAGGCACCGACAAGAGACAAAAAACTGCATCCTCGGCTAACTTGGTGACGGTACAAGGCTAAGAAGATGACCACGGCCCCACAGCCAAACACAAAACGAATCCCCTTGAACGGGCACAAGCCCTTAAGTCGCACCACACTCCATGGCTGGCCAGCCATTGCATGTGGTGTCGCCTTTCTCATAATGGGCTCACCCATCCTGGCCCTTGGGATGGGGTGGATTGATGCTTCCAATTCGTCTATTCATGCCCCGCTCTGGGTCATTGGTGTAATTGGGGGACTTTTTGCCTCCTGTGGGCTATGGCTTACTCTTCATGGCACCAAAGGCTTGCGTCGCCTATGGAATATGTCGCATGGAAAACGACAGTTTCGTGACAGCCCATGGCTCTGGGATTATCCCTGGCAGGCCCAAGGCATCACCGACAACAAACTCCAAGAATCCCTAGGCAGCGTTGTGGCACTAGCTGTTTTTGGAGTTTTTCTTGCTCCCTTCAATTGGATCGCCTTCGTTTCTGATTTTGGCGGGCTCTTTTGGCAAATTCTCACTGGGCTTTTTGATGTGATTATTGTCCTGGGGGTTGGGGGCTACCTCCTTAAAAATTTCGGCCAGTATCTCACCTTTGGAAACGGAAGAGTCAGCTTTCAGAATTTTCCATTTTTTTTAGGTAAAAAAATGCAACTCACCGTTGAGCGATTACCGGAAAATCTCATTACTGTGCAATTCGACCTTCGGTGTATCGAGGAAGCCTATGAAATTCGAGAAAGGGAAGGAGGACGGAAACGAGAATCAATCGTCGTCTGTTACCAAATCTATCACGATACCCAAATGATCCGCGGGGAACTGGTTAATGAGACAGGGCAACTTCGTTGTTTGTGGAATCTACCAGACGACAAACACCTCACCAGCACTCCGAGCGAGCGCCCCGCTACATTCTGGGAACTGGAAGTCCAAGGCCAACGACCCGGCCAGGATTTCCACAGCTACTTCCTTCTACCGGTTTACACCAAAGAATAGTAAGAAACCAAAAAAAATATTCCTGTTACATGTCTGCAGACATCTCACTCACGTCGGTGAACTCAGGAGGATCCGGTTACCATAGGGATCGTGGAGCCAACATTTCATATTTCCCCAAGACAACTCAGTTCAGTCGGACACATTCGCATTCATGGCGATCAAATGGGTGTGCCGTCATGAACATACACATAGCAGTTTGATGGTAATGACAAGGTTTCGTCGTTCGGTTGGGTTTTGCACAGGTGGATTTTTATCTCGCCGTTTTCGAGAAGCGCGTAAGTCCATGAGGCTCCAATTTCATCTTCATCCTGATCATTGGTGGGACTAGGTAAAACCACTAATGCCTGCCCCTACCAATCAATCGCTTCCTGGAAATTCAATACGGGCAATACGGGAGAGAGGCGTCGAATATTTAATACCATAGGGTTTGAAATAGGAAAAGTAACGGAGAAGAGAGAACTCGAATACCCGAATATGAGTTAACACCGGCTTAGACTATTCGAGACTTTGGAATCTATGTCAATAAGAGAGAAAAGTGAATTAGAGAAAATAATAAATTACACTCCGACGGGAGATGTTTGCCAAAAATGACTTGCGCATCAAGATAGAGTTCCAACCCTGCCCCTTCCTCGGAATGATCAGACCCTTGATTAAGCTTGTGCCCAATGGCCGTTAGTTGAAAGTATTTCCCCCAATTACTCGCCTGTTCCGGAATCGTGACCGTCTCGGTCACGACCATGAGGGAATCATCTTTCCCATCTTCTCCTAACTGAGAGTCAGCAGAATCCTTATCAAAAACCGTGAAAGTGACTTGGACCACAGTCTTCTCATTGGAGGGATTACTCCATTGCGTCCAGACTTCAAATGTCTTTAAGTCATTAATATGAAACTGTCCAATTTCTGTTAAGCCAAGTTGAAGAGGGAATACCTGTCGATTCAAAAAGGTTGGACTCGCCCAGAGGGAAGTAGAAGACAGACTAATAGTGGAAAGACAGAAAAGAAGAAGCAGGAAAAAATGTAATCGTGACCGCACCAGATTACCTCCCCTGTCAACTGAATTTCTCTAGTTTTAGTTTCGCTCTTTTTTAATAAATTTGCAATACCTCGCTATTCGAGAGTTTATCTATTCTTCTTTGGGGTACGTAAGACTCATTTTAGAGTGAAAGGAAGAAAAGGGAAGGGTACAGAGTATGAGAAATGCTTTACTCAACCTGGAGATGTTGCACCGAATTAACTTGGTCGTCGAGATAGAGCTCCAGCCTCGCCTTCTCCTGGAAGGGACTAATCCCTGAATTGAATTTCCGCCAAAATGCCGTCCGCTAAAAATAATTCCTCCACTTACTGACTAGTGCAGGAATGATGACGGCTTCCTTCACGGTCATCCAAGGATCATCTTTACCAAATTCCTTTAATTGAACGTCACAGATTTTTTATCTAAACACCCAGAGAGAACGTTAGACCCCACAACCCAAGCCTATGCCATAACGACGAGCTCCTTCTTAGCGGTAGACACGGACTGTGGCGATGGGAATGTGGTCCGCGTCTATGTAAATGATAGGTTTCTCAAGACAATCAGCGTGGCCAACGGCGCCACCGGCACCTTTAGATGTCGAAGTCTGGACCTTAGCCGTGGGAGAACGGATCTATCTGGCTGTCGGCTCGAGCGACAATAGCTTTTGTGATAGCTTTCAATGGGACTTTACCATTTCCGCTGCCAATTAAATGAGCTCACCATCATAAACATTGCTCACTGCAAAGTTGACAGGAACCGCGCAAAGGTTCGCTTATGTAAGAAAATAAGGGCTTTGTTAATCTAAGGTATATACGCTACACCCGACCCCAAACCTTTTCCCCCTTCTTAACGTTAGACCAGTCTTTCGTGGTATTTATTACGGTGGGCACTATATGGAAAATGCGAGATTATCTCTTGTTAGCGAATTTGCTCTACTTTGAAAGCCACGGAGGAATTGAAATGTCGACCTCAACCTCTATATCAAAAAAGATGTCTCTTATCACTGCGGTGGTCATCTGGATGACATTGTTACCAGCGCTGCATCCTAGATTCGTCCAAGCCCAACAAGTGGAGGAAACAGCAACCTTTCGGGTGACCTTTGATTCAACCTGGAGTCAAACCACCCACCCACATCCAAACGGGGTGACTTCTTTTCCATCAAACCCACATCTGTCAGGTTTAATCGGCGGGAGTCATAATGGGAATGTAACCTTTTGGCAAAACGGAGCATTAGCAAGTTTGGGCATTAAAAATATGGCCGAATTGGGAGCAAAGACTGATCTCCAGAATGAAGTCACGAGTGCGATAAGTGCTGGAAACGCAAACGCCGTCATTTCTGGTGGAGGGATTCCTCTCTCGCCGGCATCAGTATCGATTAATTCCTTCTCTATGAACAAAGAGTATCCCCTGATCACCCTCACGTCGATGATCGCCCCAAGCCCCGATTGGTTTGTCGGCGTTTCAGGTATGTCCTTATTAGATGGACAGGGCAATTGGATTCCTGAAAGAGTCGTCATGTTGTACCCCTAGGACGCTGGAACTGACAGTGGTACAAACTACCTCTCTGAGAACAACATCACCGCACCACCCGAGCCTATAAAAAGACTGCAAGGCCTTTCGCCTTTTTCCAATCAACCAATTGGGACCTTTACGTTCACGAGAACCGATCCACCCGACCCAGGGCCGTTTATCCCGGTCGCCAATTATCGCACTGATCTCCGGCCCGACAACCCCGCTCCCAATTGGGGGTATCTGTGGAATGCCTCGGGACCGATTGGGACGGCTGCCCAGTACAGCCCCTTGACCGGGGATGGCCTGTTCTACAGCAATGGTAGCATTCTCCATCTGCGAGCACTCGGCGGACATCCAGGGCGTTCCGTTGAACAAGGCGAAGCCACTGACCGCTATGTGATTGCCGCCTATGCAGTGCCCATAGAGGGAGACTATGCCGTGACGACCAGCTCCCTCGTCGCGGCAGACACCGACTGTGGCGATGGGAATGTGGTGCACGTCTATGTGAATGATACGCTGGTCAATACGGCTACCGTGGGCAACGGCACCACAAGCACCTTTGACATCGAAGTCGGGGGCTTAGCCGTGGGGGATCATATCTATGTGGCGGTCGGCCCGGGAGAGAACGACTTTTGTGATAGCTTCGAATGGGACTTTACTATTGCTGCTGCCAATTAGATCAACAATCAATCATAAGCCAGACCGGCGGCCACCAGGACCTCAACTACAACTCCATGAAAGAATTCTTATCCGCCTTCCCCTGAAAGAGAAACGAATAAGATTTCAGGCTAGTATGTTTTTCGGTAAGTACTATTGAAAATGGGATTTTCAACGCTTATCAAAGAGAAACAAAAACCTTTAGAAGAAAAAAGCTACTCTGAATAGAGATGTTGCACTGAATTGATTTGGGCATCGAGATAGAGCTCCAACCCCGCGCCTTCCGCGGAATGATCAAACCCTTGATTTAGCTTGTGCCCAATGGCCGTTAGTTGAAAGTATTTCCCCCAATTACTCGCCTGTTCCGGAATCGTGACTGTCTCGGTCACAGACATAAGAAAATCATCCTTCCCATCTTCTCCTAATTGGGAGTTCGCGGAGTCTTTATCAAAAAACGTAAAAGTCATTTGCACGACAATTTTCTCATTTGAGGAATTATTCCATTGCGTCCAGATTTCAAAGGTCTTTAAATCATTCTCATGGAAATGACCAATTTCGGTTAAGCCAAGTGGTAGGGGGTAGGTGAGTCGGTTTAAAAAAGTTGGCCCGGCCAAGATATCCGAAGAAAAAAGACCAACGGAAAGCATGCACAAAAGAAGAATAAAAAAAATACGCAATCGGGACCGCACCGGCTTTCCTCCATTTTCTGATGAGTCTCATCAAGTATCCTTCCTTTTCGGCACCTTGGCCATATTCCTTGCTTGATGCGCCCTAGACCTCACCAAAAGTGAACAACTTCTCATAATCAACAGATTGCCATCTCAAGACATTCGTCAGGGAGTGGAAAATTTATAACGCACTTTCAACATGTGTAAGTCTACCCCGCGATTATTCCCACAGATTGTGGCATCGGACAAATGATGAAAACGAGACCCAGCCAGGAGGTTGCATGGGAGATGAAAGAGCAAGCCACCAAGGGAAATAAATTGAAACAGGTCTCCGACGTTCTGGCCAGGAAAATTCCATTTACTAAGCAGCGCACTCCCAAGGCCGAAATCCAGAGTTGTTCGCCAACCTATTTTGGTGACCGCTATTCCCACAGTCATCGTGTGAATAAACCCCGTATCCCCAGTACCCCTCAATGCCCAGGCGGTGTTAGTAAGTTGATACCGGGCTTGCCAATCCCAGGGAACCGCCCAACGTCCGGGAAACCCCAAGGTCCCCACCACATCGAAATGTCCAAAATCAACTTTTTCTCCTGGAGCCAATCCGGCGTCTTTAAAGTTCACTGCTCCACGTATAACGACGAAGTCGATTCAACATTCTCTGCGGAGCTAGGTTCGGAAGAAAGGATCAACAAGACTATTAAAAACAAAACTCGAATCCATCTTTCCATAAGGAATACTCAGCCTGAGAAAGAGGCTGAATGAATATGAAAAAATCAATCAGATGTCCGGAAATAACTACGAGATAAAGACTCTTGCCCTCTCACCAAAATATTGGGCAGTCATTTTTCTGAAAAATTTATTACACCGGCATGGCAGAGTAAGCTGAAAAAATAACGAAGAAAGCTGTTGAAAAAGTACGAATTGGGGGAGGCCAAACTGAATGCCAATACGGCCAAGAACGGGACAAACTTAGAGAGTCATCTGCAGAGAATGTATTCAATCATGCTTCAAAGAACTTTTGGCCACCAACCTCTACTCCTTCCAATCGAAGGCCGTGGCAGCTGCCAGAGAACGAGGAGTTTGGAGACCGGTAAAACGGCGTTCGCCAATGATCCAAGTTGGATAGCTTTTGACCTTCGCTGCGGCGCACGCTTTGGTCAGCGCACTGCCTCGACCTCCAGAACTACATTCTACATAGGGCAACCGCTTGGCAGATGCTTCAAATAGGGCCTTTTGCTCCTGACAACGGGGGCACCAGTAGGCCCCAAAGAATTTCACGTCCTTGTCGGCTAGATGAATGGCTAAAGCCTGGAGTTGCGGATCTTCAGGACCTGCTGCCGCATCGAATACCCCGCTATAGTGGAGGTGCAAACCACCGACAAGAAGCGCGGCGATCACGAGTGCCTCTTTCAACGAAATGGACCAATTGGGAGGCTGTCGCACAAGCGTAAGAATCATGATGGTCGTCATGATGGCAAATGAGGCAAGACAATAAGGGCAAGTGGCTTCAATCTCGACCACCGAGACAATAGTCAGATAAGCGCTGATGGCAAACCCGCACACTGCCAGAAACACTACTATTGTCCAACTGCCGGGCTTCCTTTTTGCCCGCCAGATAGAATAGGTCAATAGCACGTAGGTCAGCCATCCCCAAAACGCCATCGGGAGGCCAAGCAAGGTCGCCCATCGACTCGCTTGTACCAAATCGCAGCCGGACCCCTCGCTGCAAAAAGCAGGATGGGCATCAAACCATGCGACATAAGTCAGATAGCTGGTTAAGAGAATGCCGATCCCAGCAAGCACCAGCAGGACCATATCCAATATTGACGATGCCTGAAAAATACCGGGCAAAGCCGAATTCGAAGTACTCTGTATAGGTTCCTCACTTCCCTGTCGTTGTCGTTTACGGCCCTTACTCATCAGTAACTTCCCCTCTCACTCACAACCTGAGAACATGTATAAAGATTCATTGTTCGCTCTCAAACAGGAATATCAAAACCATCATAAGAATGCAATGAGATTCGTGACAGAAGACTGACCCGAAGGGCCATGATACTATAGAGGACAAGCTGGAAAGCGTATATCTAAAAAAATATTGGCATACGGAAAAAATATGAAAAAGCCACTCAACATTATCGCCGGAGAAAACATTCCTTATGTACACGAGGCGTTCCAAGATCTAGGAAATCTTAGGATTGTACCAGGACGTTCAACCACCTCTGCCAATCTCAAAGACACCAACATCTTGCTTATTCGATCGATCACACAAGTGAATGAAGCGTTATTGAAAGATACGCCCGTGGAATTTGTCGGGTCGGCTTCCGCAGGCACAGATCACATGGATACGGACTATCTTCAATCGGGAAACATTGGCTTCGCCTCAGCGACAGGCTCCAATGCCAATTCAGTGGCCGAATACGTCATAGCGGCCTTACTGTTCCTTGGCAAACAACAAGACATTTCTCTAGAAGGCAAAACCATTGGCATTGTTGGAGTGGGGAATATTGGTAGGTTGGTTAAAAGAAAAGCCGAGGCGCTAGGCATGCATCCGATTCTCAATGATCCACCTCTGGCAAAAATCGGAAAGATCGAACACCATTCCTTAGAAGAAACCCTGCGCTGTGATGTAGTGACGCTCCATACACCTCTGACCACCGACGGCCCCTATCCGACGTTTCACTTACTCAATGAACAGACACTCAGTCACATGAAACCCTCGGCCATCTTCATCAATGCAGCACGAGGAGAAGTCGTCGACACATCGGCCTTGCTGGACGCCATCACCCACCAACGAATTGGGCCGACGATTATCGATGTATGGGAACAGGAACCAGAAATTAATTGGGAGCTCTTTCAAGCCGCCACACTCGGCACTCCCCATATTGCCGGGCACTCACTAGATGGCAAAGCCAATGGTACCTTTATGATCTACACAGCCCTGTGCAAACACTTGGATATACAGCCCACTTGGCAACCGATACAGTCCCTTCCCCCGTCCACAGTGCCATTGATCGAGATTGACGCTCAAGCACCATACGATCAAGAACTGATTCGGGCAATCATCACCAACATTTATGACATTCAAGCCGATTATGGTCGGATGCAAGCATTGCTGACGGCCTCATCCGAAGAACGCCCTCCCCTATTTGATGCTCTTCGCAAAAACTACCCCGTTCGAAGGGAATTCCACCAATCTACAGTAATACTTTCTGAAGGGACGAACAAACTCCGACAAATATTAGATGGCTTAGGCTTTCAGAATATGAGAGAAGAAATCTAAAGCAAATTTCCGAGCAGTCTATGTAGGAAGGGGAATTCCATTAATGGTTTGAGGTACAACTATTTTGGTTGACTGCTCCACCACATGGCGTTGTTCGGTTGAACGGAGGCGGATTTTAAAGATGACACGACGGCTTTTTGCACGGTTCACTCGGTTGGCATGGTCATAGATTAACTCTTGTCGGCCACGACCGGAAGCTGACGTCATTTCTTGAAAGCATTGGTAGGCAGAAGGTGTTTGGGCTCGAATAACCTCCAGCCCTTTCACCATCACCGCTAATGATCGTTCTTGGCTCAATTGCAAATTATAGGCATCGCCACCACGATCATCGGTATGTCCTTGGATGGCAAGGGAGTCGATGGTGTCCCGCAATGACCCACAGACGGCCGCAGCATAAAAGGGCATGGCTTCTTCTAAAAATTGATCCGCCTGTGCCGAAAGCCGACTTCGACCAAACTCGAACGTTAGCAAGTTCTCCGGGACAACAATCAAGAGAGTGAGAGGATCACGAGGATCGGCATCCAGCGACAGACCCAAACGCGAAAGATGATCACGCAATGCCAACTGTACATCCTCCTTGTGTGCTTGCAACTCCGTCTGTGCTTCAGATGAGGTCTGCGTGATAAAGGCCACAAACAGCAGAATAAAGACCATCACCAGCGAGGTCATCAGGTCCGTCATGCCGTTTGCCGTGTGGGAGGAAAATGTCCCGTGATTCGTCGTGTCTTTCATCCCGTACGCCGCTGCATAGACATTCGCGGCCACCGGGGCCACGATTTGGCTTTTCCGGAAGGATGATCATCGGAAGAGGCTGAAGGGTCAGTCGGGGCTTTCCATAAAAGGGGTCGAGATGGAGAAGGCAGCTCCACCCGCGCCAGATGTGGAGCGTCTTTTAGAGCCTGAGTGAGTTCATGAATCCTCTCCGTTAATTCGTGAAGGGAACCCCGCAATTCATCTCTAAGGACTCCCGGCAGGTTCGCCATCGTGCGTCGCGTCTCCGCATGCGCCGCTTCCTGTAATGTCGTCAACGACTGAATACTCGAAGTCAGGCTAGCCATCGGCCCGGCCAGTCCCATTCCCCATCCGCCACCCGTAGGAGGGAACGCCTCGCTTGTCGTCACTTGCTCACTTTGTTGTTGGCCGTCAATTGAGGTGAGCTGTTCCAACATCTGCTCCATAGTTTTGCGGGGAAAGAGTTGATCGATGAGCCCAAGAAATGTGTGATGGGCATGCAGAAGCCGAGACACCGTCGGTTTTTCAATGAACGTCCACAAATTGGCCACCATCAATCCGACAATCGAGGTCAAGAACTTTCCCGCCAATCCATTAATGAGTCCCTGAATTCCGACAATTTCACTTCCTTCGGCATGGAGCTTCCCCAAGCCAACAAACAAAGCGAGAAAGGTCAACAACAACCCTATCCCAGTGACTAAAGATGGAAATTGACTATAAAACGCTAGATTAACTCGATTACCCATAAGGGCTTCTTGCGTCAATACATCCTCCGCGCGCCGGGTACTGAACAGCCGCGGTTCCACAAACCATGGCACATGTTCCAGGACCAGCGTCATCCGATATTGCGCCCATGCCTCACGAAACAGGGGCTCTTGGTTCATCTCGACATCGAGCCTCTGTAGATCGTTGCAGTCACTACGCATGGTCGGATCCACTCTACGATTAGCCTGAGTAGCGGTCCCTTTTTCAGGCCGAAGAGTGAACCGGTCACCATCGACATCGCCCCGCTCATGAACGAGGGACATCAACGCGGGACGTACCCGTTCGAAACCCTGCTGAACCGAAGTAACCTCCTTCTTCAACTTCATGACATGCCATAGAAAAAAGAGCAGAATCCCAAAAACCCCCAGCCAGCTCAACATAGGGCTAGACGGCCCGCCCAAGAAGGCGACGTCACGGCTTAAAAATTCCCAAAGACTGAACGTGTTGGTCATCTCGACATCAATCTTTTAATCGCAGCATCATGAGTTCCAAAAACCTGTTGAAACGTTCTCAAGTTTTATGCCGCAAACCTAGGAAGAGGAACCTCAATAAACATAGACCATTGATAGGTGACTGGAAGGTAAGATCAGGACTGCTAGGCAAAGAGTACCCTCTTTGTGGGCAACTTGATCCAAACCACATATAAAAAAGGATTGGCTTAACGACCAGGGATGGCAAGACCGCGGTTTAGATGCGGAGTTATTTTAGACGGTGCCCGAAGCCCGTGTTGTGATCGCCGTATGGCGCCATCGTTACAATCACGAACGGCCCCATAGCGCGCTCCATTACCAGAGGCCCGCTCTGGTCTTTGAGGGAAATAGCAACCGAAAAACCTAATAATAGGAGCTGATCGGAAATGAGGGCTGAACCCCTCTGAACGATGTAAAGTCCACTAAGAATCAGAGCGGCTGGTCAACAGTTAGGGGGCGGGTAGGAGAAAAATCCTTTGTGATGAAGGATTTGCTATAAGTGCCGATTGAGAAAAACCTGTTTTAGGACCTGTTTCGAATTGATGGCTGGAAGAGATTAACTGAATTTATCGCCATCCGATCTAACAGACGATGGCAGATCGGATCGTGTTTTGATGGTCCGCTCTCGGCGGTGAGTTCAATTGATCAACGCAACACTTTATCTTATTTTCTAGAGATGGAGTGTGACGATGACACACCGAACCCGCATTTACTTTAACACTGAACAACGAGCAAACATTTGGAAGCGCTGGCAGCGTGGCGAATCCATGAGTTCGATTGGCCGCCTCTTTGATCGAGAGTCCTCCTCCATTTATCCGATACTTGCGCCCAGCGGGGGGATTCGCCCCCCCCACGAGAACATGGTCACGATTCGCCCTGAGCCTATCGGAACGCGAAGAAATTTCCCGTGGGGTCGC
>JAJDBR010000161.1 GCA_029261275.1 Nitrospirales bacterium | reverse complement strand
AGGGCTTTTGGCGTTTTGACTTGGAATCAGATTCAGGAATGTCGGCCGACTACATCCTCATGATGCATTACATGGATGAGATTGATACTGAGCTCCAGACAAAAATTGCACTGTACCTTCGTGAACATCAGTCTTTAGATGGAGGTTGGCCCCTCTACTATGGTGGTCCCTCTGATCTCAGTTGTGCTGTAAAAACCTATTATGCCCTGAAGCTTGCTGGGGACCATCCTGATCTCCTACATATGAAAAAGGCACGGGAGATGATTTTTTCTAAGGGTGGAGCTGCCTCTTCAAGCGTGTTTGTCAAGATCACCCTTGCCTTATTTCGGCAAATGTCCTGGAAGGGGGTTCCTTACCTTCCCGTCGAAATCATGCTGTTGCCTCGTTGGTTTCCTTTCCATATTCAAAAGGTATCCTATTGGTCGCGCACGGTTATGGTTCCGCTTTCTATCCTGTGTACCTTAAAGCCGCAAGCAAAAAATCCTGGCGATATAGGCATTGCCGAACTGTTTGTGAACCTTTCTGATCAGGCCAAAGCTTGTCAAATGGTTCGCTCCCCGTTGAACCGATTGTTTCTGATTCTGGATTGGGTTGGAAAACGATTGGAATATTTCATCCCAGGGTGCCTACGGAAGCGCGCGCTGAAGGAAGCTGAAGGGTGGATCGTAGAACGTTTAAACGGAACCGGAGGACTTGGTGCGATTGTTCCTGCAATGATCGGTGCGTATGAGGTGTTGGATTGTCTGGGATATCCATCGGATCATCCTCGAAGAATAGCAGCCAAATTGGCTTTGGAAGGGTTGTTGGTTGTGGGAGATCGGTCGGCGTGGTGCCAGACCTGTCTCTCGCCTGTTTGGGATACGGGTTTAGCATGCCTCGCTCTTCGAGAAGTGAATGCTCAAGGAAGTCTCCCGGAAGTATCGATCGCACTGCATTGGTTGCAACACAAACAACTTCTTGATGACCCTGGGGATTGGCGTGAGTATCGCCCTCAATTGAAGGGTGGTGGGTGGGCCTTTGAATTTGAAAATAATTATTACCCTGATCTGGATGACACCGCTGCGGTTGCGTATGCCCTGTATCAGGCAAAGGAGACCTGTTTCCAATATTCCATCCAGCGTGCGGCAGATTGGATTGTGGGCATGCAATCGCAAAACGGAGGGTTTGCTGCTTACGATGCCGATAACACTCACTATTACCTCAATGAAATACCCTTTGCTGATCATGGGGCGTTATTGGATCCTCCAACAAGCGATGTGAGCGCCCGGTGTTTACTGCTCTTGAGTGCATTAGACCGGGAATTCCCCCAATATCGGCAAGCCAAGCAGGCCTGTCTCACCTATCTCTTAAAGGAACAGATGCCTGAAGGTTCCTGGTGGGGACGATGGGGGACCAACTATATCTACGGGACATGGTCGGTTCTTATGGCCCTGGAAAGTGCCGGAGAATCGCCTGAAACTCCCCATGTTCAGCGTGCCGTACATTGGCTTAAACAAGTCCAGCGGAAGGATGGGGGCTGGGGTGAGGACAATGATTCCTATTGGGATGGCAACCGCCAAGGACAGGGTTATGCCAGCACTTCGTATCAGACCGCGTGGGCTCTTTTGGGGCTCATGTCCTCCGGGGAAGTCCAGAGCCCTGAGGTGAAAAAAGGCATCAATTTTCTCCTTCGCACTCAGAAGGGAAACGGGTTGTGGGAGGATGACGGGTTTTCTGCTCCAGGCTTTCCACGTGTCCTATATCTCAAGTATGGTGGCTATGATAAATATTTTCCCCTATGGGCCTTGGCGCGGTACCGAAATCTTTGTTCCCTCTCCCATTAGAATTTCCGACCATCCTCATTTCCTTCGCGTGCACTTTTGCCCTTTGAAACTTTTTTCCTCAAACATCCAAAAAAGATTCGGGCGAGAAGTACGCGTGAATCAACTTGTGGGATTCCAGTTTCACTGTAGGCGTGCGAGCAGGCGCTTCCCGTCATAAAACGATACACTATGAGGGTTCAAGGTTGATGTATGAATAGGGCTACTACTGATGGTGTCCAATGGCCTGTACTCTAATTTACCGACTGTGATCAACCCATGACATCTTCATCATCCGATTGTTTATCCAAGACACTTGGGAGGATTGCTGACTTGGTGCAGCAGAAGGCGTGGTGGGTTCTGGGTTTGGCGATTTTGGCAACAGTCATGTCTTTTTCCTATGCCTTCATGTACCTGGGTATCAATACCGACACGACCGAAATGCTTGCGACTGATGTCCCTTTTCAAGAGGCGCGCGAACGGTATAAAAAGACTTTTCCTCAGAACGCCGATTCGATCCTTCTTGTCGTGGAGGCCAATACACCAGAGATGGCGTATGCAGTCGCCAGGTCTCTCGATGCAAGGTTACGAAGAGAGCCTGAACACTTTAAGTCTGTCTACACGCCTTTCAGTGGATCATTTTTTGAAAAGAATGCCCTTTTGTACATTGATATTCCGGAACTCGAACAGCTGGACGAGTCATTCGCTGAATCGAAACCTTTTATTAAAGCATTGGTGAGGGATCGGAATCTGCATGGTTTGTTTGACATGTTGGGTGATAGTTTCCATAAAACCCATTGGGAGAATGAAGCGCTCCTCGACTCTCTTTTTCGGAGAATGGCAGAAGGTATTCAGTCCAGTTTGATTGGCCTGGACTATGTGCTTGCCTGGCACTCCGTGATTTTGAAACAAGACGACCAGGCCTCACGGACGCGGAGGTTCATTCTTGTCCAACCCCATCTCGACTATCAAAAACTCCTACCGGCCGAAACAGCTCTTCAGGCCATTCGCCGAATACTGCAAGAATCGGAGGTATCCGAAATTCCTGGGGTTCGGGTTCGTGTCACCGGGGAAGTGGCGCTGGCACACGAAGAACTCCAAGTAGTCAGCCAGCGTGCAGGGATTGCCGCAATTCTTGCGCTGGTCATGGTCTGTTTAACTCTCACTCTTGCCTATCATTCATGGCGTTTGATGGTCGTCACCTTGCTGACCCTACTTGTCGGGCTTTCGTTGAGTGCAGGTTTTGCCACGGTGGCTGTGGGGAAACTCAATATTCTGTCCTTAGCGTTCGCCGTGCTCTTTATCGGTCTTGCGGTAGACTATGCCATTCATTTGTGCCTTCGGTATCAGGAGCTTATTGGTTTGGGGAACGAGCCATTTTTGGCGGTGAGACAAAGCTTACAGGAAGTTGGCCCGGCATTACTGTTGTGTGCCGTGACCACCGGACTTGGGTTTTACACCTTTGTCCCCACAAATTACGCAGGCATGTCGGAGTTGGGGCTGATTTCGGGGACGAGTATGTTCATTGGGCTTGTGGTTTCACTGACGGTACTGCCAGCAATTTTATTAGTGTTCCCACCCTCGAAAAAGGATATCCGGCCCTCTCTGTCACATAAGGGGTTACAGGCTGTCTATCAATTCCCCATCCATTATGGACAGGCGATTCGGTGGGGGACGGTCATGCTTTTGGTTGGTTCTGCCCTCCTCTTACCTCAGGCATCATTCGATGAGAATCCCCACAATTTACGGGATCCGTATGTTGAATCAGTCCAAACACTTAATGATCTTCTCGAAGACAAGACAGGAGCTTCCTGGACCCTGACTTTTTTGTCCTCTGAGGACAAGGTATTCAATACGGTATCTAGCCTGAGAAAACTGGCATCAGTCGATAAGGTTGTAACGATTCATGATTTCATTCCCAATCAAGGAATTAAAAAGTTGAAACTGCTTGGGAAAATTGCGGATGTGGTGTTTCCTCGCAGATCCGATTCCGGGGTCCCGCCATCTTCTCGAGACCAGGAATCCTCCATAACAGCAATACGATCTTTTCTGACTCTACTGGAAGATCATATTCAAAAGGCAGAGTTGAGCCATGCTGATCATCCTGCCGTCCGATTGAGAGCCATGATGAGAGACCTGATCGAAAGGTTCGATAATAGTGATCTGGATTCGCAAAGGGATCTTCTTGATCGGTTGGACAAAAGTTTGTTGGGATCTATGCCGACTGAGCCCTTAAACCTTCGTGCCATCAAGCAGAAAGGTCTCATCACTCAGGAGGATTTGCCGCAGGAATTGCTTGAACGATGGGTGGGCAAAGATGGAACGTACCGGTTGGAAGTGTATCCGAAAAAAGACTTAAGAAATACCATGGCGTTGGAACAATTTGTCTACGACGTTCGAAGCCTTACCCCAGAAGTGACGGGCCTTCCGGTGATTTATACGGATGGAGGCCATGAAGTGGCTGGGGCTTTCCAACAAGCGTTTGTTTCAGCGTTGCTAGTGATTGTCGTCATTTTGGCTTTCGTCCTCAGAAATATTTGGGATATCCTTCTGGTCATTCTTCCATTAGGACTGGCGGCGATATGCCTCGTAAGTTATACGGTCATTTTCAACTTGCCGTTTAACTACGCCAATGTCATTGCTCTTCCTTTAATTTTTGGTCTTGGTGCAGATAGCGGTATCCATATTATTGAACGATTGCGGAGAAGGCCTGCTCAATGTGAAGCATTTATGAGATCTGGTACCATACGAGGCGTGTTCTTCAGTAGCCTGACGACTATGGTAAGTTTTAGTAATCTCGCCTATACCTCGCATGTTGGGATTGCCAGTATGGGACAGTTGTTAACTCTTGGTGTCTTTTTGACTTTGATCGGCTGTTTAGTGGTCTTGCCAGCATTTCTGTATCGTGGGCATAGGGAGGTGCCAGAAACGCCTATCTAACCAACCAGTTGTGGGGAAGAAAATGGTAGGAAGTCTGTTCATAAATACTACCCGAGCCTGACGTTTTACGTTAGAGTCTGTTACAATTTTTTCCCCCTCTAGAAAGAGTCTTCTTTGTCAGAGTCTTCAACGTTCTTAGTGCCGTCGGTAACCGTACGGACATTTCGTCCAGCGAACGTTCGACGTATTCTTTGTGTTTTTCCTGCCTATACTAAAGCCTTTGGTACCTTTGATCATGCCTTTCCCCTGATGGGGCCCGTCAAAGCCTTTATGCCACCACAGGGGATTCTTCTTATCGCGGCGTTGGTGCCCCGAGAGTGGCAGGTCCGTTTTATTGATGAAAACATTCGTCCGGTGTTAGAAAGCGAGTTTGTGTGGGCCGATGCCGTTTTGGTGTCGGGCATGCACATTCAACGAAAACAAATCCTTGATCTTGCAGGACGCGCACATCAGGCCGGCAAGGTCATGGCCCTCGGTGGACCCTCGGTTTCAGCTGCACCCGAAAACTATAAAGACATTGATCTTTTGCATTGTGGCGAGGTTGGTGATGGAACGCTCGACCTGTTCCGTCAGATTGACCAGACTCTTGCTCGGCCGGAAAAGCAAATTATCTACCGGACAAAGGACCGTCTTCCCATGACCGATTTCCCGACGCCTGCCTATGGCCTGATAGACATCCGTCAGTACCTACTCGGGTGCGTGCAGTACTCCAGCGGCTGTCCCTTTACCTGTGAATTCTGTGATATCCCCGCGCTCTACGGGAGAAACCCCAGGCTGAAGACCCCGAAGCAAATTCTTGCCGAGCTAGATGAACTTGCCGACGGAGGGACGCCATCGATCTACTTTGTCGATGACAATTTTATTGCCAATCCTCGAGCCGCACAGGACCTGTTGCCCCATCTCGTGGAGTGGCAGAAGCGCAGGGACTACACGGTTCGCCTCTCCTGTGAACTCACGTTCAATGTCGTGGAGTATCCCGAGATTTTAGGACTCATGCGTGAGGCATTTATGACCAATATCTTTATTGGTATCGAGACGGTGGACCCGGATGCGTTACGAGCTATGAGTAAAAAGCAGAATGTCCGCACGCCTATGCTTGAAGCGGTAGAGAAGGTCAATAGCTACGGGATCGAGATCGCTGCTGGAATTATTATTGGGTTGGATACCGACACCTTGGAAACCACAGACGCAATCCTGGAATTTATTGAGGCTTCTCAGATTCCAATTGTGACACCAAACTTGCTTGTCGCCTTGCCACATACCCCCCTCTACGAGCGCCTACAAAAGGCCAACCGTTTGAATTCTGGTGAAGGACGTGATTCAAACGTAGAGTACCTACAGCCTTATGAGGAGGTAGCGGCCAATTGGAAACGTGTGATTCGTGAAACGTACGAGCCACGAAAAATTTATTCACGCTATGCGGCACAAGCCAAGAGAACCTATCTCTATCGTAAGCGGCCTGTGCGTCCATTGGATCAGCTCACTTGGCCCAATCTTCGGCGTGCGATCGAGATTTTTTCACGCACGGCTTGGCGGGTTGGAATTTGTAGCGATTATCGAAAAGAATTCTGGAAAATGACAAGACGCGAGCTGGGCCAGGGGAATGTTGAGTCAGTCTTTCAAATCGCGATGGTTGCACACCATCTCATCACTTTTGGACGTGAGTGCCTCACTCGCGATGTGCAGGCCTCAGCCTATTCTGCCAGAGGGCGTGATTCCAAATTGTCATCCGCCGCCATTATCGTTTCTCAGCGATAGACAGGGTGTATTTTCTTCAGAACGGTTAGGATCTCCAGAAGCCAGCAGGGGCGATAAACGTATTCGAAAAGGAGGGAAGTCCTTGTATTGAAGGCAGTGATGCGCGAAGTCCAAAATTGGAAATGTGGCTATGTGTCAATATTTTTCGCAATACCGCTTCATTCTGGCTTTTAAGGCGAGCGCCATCTTGGGATTGGAAGGCGAGCGGTCTGGTGGTTCAAAAGCTTACCCAGGACGATAAGGATCCATTCCCTCTCTTCTGAAACATGGCCAGGATGAAATAAACAGCAAGGCTACAAAGCCGTGTGGAGATACAATTCGCCTTCTATAGATACCTTCCGAAGCCGTTTATCCTAATCCCCTTGATGGATCGTATCGGGACTTAGAAAGCCTCCTTATCCTGTGGGGATGCGGCTTATGCCGTTCACGATTCGGACTTTGGGGGTCGTGTTTTCTCGGCTGTTCTCTCTAGCGCACCCACCGGCGTGGGGCTTTCGTCCTTTTCTCGTGGGAAGCAAAGGGAAATCCTTACTGTTGTCCCGTTGGTCAAAGATCTGGATGGTGTTTGAGGACGCGTAACACATCTCGCTCTGGCGATACTAAAAATTTCACCTGGTGAGTGCCCTCAAGGAAACCCACTGATTATGTGAAGAATACGGAGGAAGAGGTCTTCTTGAGACTGAGTGAGAGTCTTGGATACCAAATTAGGCAAAGTTGTTGGAATCTACTTATATTAATAATTCGTTTGACGCCTCCCGAACGAGGCGACGGACTTTGTCCCACGTAAAGGCTCTTTCAGATTTACAAGAAATTGTCAGCATGTTGACCCTCATGATGGACTCTTCCTTCTATTTTGACCGAATTTCAGGAAGAGTTCAGACTCCGTTCATTTTTGCCACATGCCTGTGACTCAAGTCATCGTAGCGGAGAATGGTGCTTGACAGGGTATTGCAGCTATGGGAAAATTTTCCTTAAGAGCTATAAAGGCGCAAAAACTCTCTCCATTATTTCCCTTACAGAAGTTTAAGTATATCCCAGAGAAAGGATGCCGTATGTCCTTGCTTAAAAGAATTGAAAGCCCCATAGACTTAAAGAAAATTTCACCAGAGCAATTTCCTGAACTCTGTCAGGAAATTCGAGAACTAATCATTGAGGTGATATCGGGAGTTGGTGGGCATCTCGCGTCAAATTTAGGGGTTGTGGAACTCACGGTCGCCTTACATTATTTACTCAATACGCCTCAGGATAAAATTATTTGGGACACGAGTAACCAAGCCTATACACATAAATTACTGACCGGTCGACGTGAGCAGTTTCATACCCTCCGACAATTCGGAGGGATGAGTGGATTCTGTAAACGAGAAGAAAGTGTGTACGACACCTTTAATGCCGGACATGCTGGGACAGGAGTTTCTGCGGCTGTTGGGTTTGTCGAAGCTCGGGAGCAACTGGAAGGAACGCAAAAAGTTGTGTGTGTGCTTGGGGATGGGGCGTTGACCTCTGGAATGACTTTAGAAGGACTCCAGCATGCTGGAGACATGGGGCGTGATTTTGTGGTGATTTTGAATGACAATCAAATGTCAATTTCCAGAAATGTTGGGGCTATATCTGCCTATCTGAACCGGACTTTTACGGGTGAATTTTATACGAGGTTTCGTGAGGAAACCTCTCAGTTGCTAGATACGATTCCGCAAATTGGTGAGCCAGTCAAGCGAATGGCCCTTCGAGCAGAGGAATTGGCTAAAGGCTTTCTTCTTCCAGGCTTATTATTTGAAGAATTAGGTTTTAGGTATGTGGGACCAATTGATGGCCATAATTTTGAGCATTTATTGCCAACCTTGGAAAATGTGTTGAAGCTCAAGGGACCGACCCTCCTGCATGTGATTACAAAGAAAGGGCTTGGTTTCGAGCCTGCCATGAACAATCCGGTATGGTTTCATGCCTGTTCGCCTTTTGACAAAACAACCGGGGCGCCTATCAAAAAAGCGGGGCATCAATCCTATAGTTCGATTGCTGCGAACACCTTGATCCGTCAGGCACGAAAGGATAAACGTGTAGTCGTAATTACTGCAGCTATGTGTGAAGGCACTGGAATGGCTGAATTTCAAAAGGTTTTCCCAACCCGACTCATTGATGTCGGAATTGCCGAGCAACATGCAGTGACGTATGCCGCCGGTTTAGCGGCTGAAAATATGCGGCCAGTAATTTGCATGTATTCGACGTTTCTTCAACGGGCTTATGATCAAGTCGTCCATGATGTCGCTACCCAAAACCTTCCCGTCACGTTTTGCATAGATCGAGGAGGCTTGGTCGCGGAAGATGGAACGACGCATCATGGGGCCTTTGATTTTGCCTATCTTCGCCATATGCCCAATATGGTGGTTATGGCTCCGAAAGATGAAAATGAATTGCAACATATGGTGCAAGCAGGATTAGTGCATGATGGACCGACTGCTGTGCGCTACCCGCGAGGGAGCAGTTTGGGCGTGGCCTTGGATTCTGAGCCTATTCCCTTGGAAATTGGCCAAGGGGAGTTATTGGTCGAGGGGCAAGATGTTGGGATTCTAGCGATTGGCGTGACGGTATCAGAAGCAATGAAAGCCGCAGAGCAATTGAAAAATGAGGGCATTTCCGTATCTGTGGTTAATGCGCGCTTTGTCAAGCCTTTGGATAAAGACCTCATTCGTGAGGTGGCGAAAAACGTAAAATGTTTGATTACGGTAGAAGAAGGCTGTCGAATGGGTGGATTTGGATCCGCTGTGTTGGAGTTCCTTTCCGAAGAAGAATGTTGGGATCTTCCGACGAAGGTTTTAGGATTACCCGATTGGTATATTGAGCAAGGTCCACAAGAATTGCTGCGCGAAAAATACGGATTGACAGCTGATGGTATTTATGACCAAGCCAAAGCTCTGTATGATCGTGTTTCACTACAAGCTATTCTGAGATAGTACTGTACTATGAATATCACTCGACGAAAAACACGCCAAGTTCAGGTGGGGACGGTCAAAATTGGTGGAGACGCACCGATTTCCGTCCAATCCATGACTATCCCACATCCGAGGGATGTCGTTGGAACTCTTGAACAAATTCATCGCTTAGAAGAGGCAGGGTGCGAATTAATCCGTGTGGCCGTGCCTGACATGGAGGCGGCCAATGCCCTTGCCCCAATCAAAGCCCAAATGACGGCGCCATTAATCGCGGATATTCATTTTGATCATCGCTTGGCTTTGAAGGCCGCTGAGGTGGTGGACTGTGTCCGTATTAATCCTGGCAATATTGGGCCTTGGTGGAAAACGGAAGAGGTGATAAAAGCCGTCAATGACAATGGAATTCCTCTCAGGGTTGGCGTAAACGGGGGTTCTCTCGAAAAACCGTTGTTAGATAAATATGGATATCCCACCGCAGAAGCCTTGGCCGAGTCTGCACTCAATGCGGTGCATGCATTAGAGGATATTGGCTTTACCAATATGAAAGTGTCCTTGAAGGCTTCTGATGTCCACATGGCGATTGATGCCTATTGGCTCTTTGCACAGCAGTCAAATGCTCCTTTGCACATTGGTATCACGGAGGCGGGGACAGCCACCACGGGTGCAGTCAAATCTGCCATAGGATTAGGATGGTTGTTGTCCCAAGGTATCGGGGACACACTGCGAGTCTCTTTAGCAGCTGATCCAGTAGAGGAAGTGAAGGTGGGATTTGAAATTTTAAAATCCCTTGAGCTTCGTCATCGTGGAGTGAATGTGATTGCATGTCCGACCTGTGGGCGTGTGGAAATTGATGTAGTCAAAATGGCCAATGAATTGGAGCAGCGCTTAGGTCATATTAAAAATCCCATCAATGTGTCGGTATTAGGTTGTGTGGTTAATGGTATTGGTGAAGGAAAGGAAGCGGATATCGGAATTGCAGGTGGTCAAGGGGTGGGTATTGTCTTTAAAAAGGGCAAACTCTATAAACGGGTACCTTCAGAAGAATTGATGGACACATTAATCCAAGAAGTTGAAGCCATGGCGAAAGAGCAAGATGCCGAAAATTCAGCTGGTACGGTTTCTCCGTCGTCTCCATCAGCACTTTCCCTCAAAGAATTGTCGTTATCCTCCACACGACCTTCCTCTCGGGAAATCCCCATTATGCCTCTCAAGTAATGATTGCCTTACTCATTAGACTGCAGAGTTAGGGCGATTCCTAGTTGTGTAGAAGAAAAACAACTCCGTATAATGAATAACCAAGGCGCCGTACCCAAGTGGTTAAGGGAGCAGTCTGCAAAACTGCGATTCAGCGGTTCGATCCCGCTCGGCGCCTCCAACTTTCGCGCCACTCCGATTGAAAAAAAACTCATGAAATTTAAGGCTTGACTCAAAAAGCCTGGTATCATGAAGCACATGGTTTTGTGAATTGAAAAAATTCGACTTAGCTTTGGGGGTGAATTAGTTATGGCCGTACCTATTTCACAAATGGTTACCGTGTCCCAGTATGCGTTGTCGAATCATGTTCGAGGGGTCCAACGCTATCCATTAGTTCTGATGCTGGAGCCCCTATTCCGATGCAACTTGGAATGCGCGGGGTGTGGGAAAATACAATACCCTGATCATATTCTGAACCGACGTCTGACACCGGAACAATGTTGGGCAGCGGCTGATGAATGTGAGGCACCTATTGTCAGCATTCCAGGTGGAGAACCGCTCATTCATCCCGAAATGCCGGCGATTGTTGAAGGACTGGTGAAACGGAAGAAATATGTGTATTTGTGCACCAACGCTATTCTTCTCGAGCGGAAAATTCAGGACTATGTTCCCTCAAAATATTTGACGTTCAGTATTCACATGGATGGTCTCAAGGAGGAACATGACCATGCCGTATGCCGGGACGGAATCTATGACGTGGCGGTTAAAGCCATTCGAACTGCATTAGCAAAAGGGTTTCGCGTCACGACCAATACAACCCTATTCGATGATGCTGAACCTGCGCGCGTTCGTCGATTTTTTGATGAAATGATGGAATTGGGAGTTGAAGGGATGATGATTTCTCCGGGCTATAGCTACGATAAGGCCCCAGACCAAAAAAGCTTTTTGAAGCGTGATCGAACACGGTCCCTGTTTTCGCAATTACTGACACAGCGAAAACGACATTGGCAGTTTAATCAGTCACCATTATTTCTTGAATTTCTTATGGGGAAACGTGATTATGAATGCACTCCATGGGGAAATCCCACCTATAATATCTTTGGCTGGCAACGTCCTTGTTATTTATTGCAGGAAGGGTATGTGCCTACCTTTCGAGAATTAATGGAAGAGACAGAATGGGATCGCTATGGGACTGGGCGCCATGAGCAATGCCGTGATTGCATGGTCCATTGTGGCTATGAAGCCTCGGCAGTCAAAGATACCTTCAGCACTTTTGGCGGGTTTTTCGGAACGATCAGAGCCACCCTCTTCCCTAACGCGGTGTAGCGCCTACCTAATTGATTGGCCAAAATCTCTACCTCAACAAACCTCGATTGATTGTCAAAATATCGCGCAAGTCATGAGTGATGATCAATCTTCAGGCAGTCATCCACCATCCTGGGAAGGACATCGATTTCTAACCGATACTGAGTTTGCCCTACGTGAGGCGATCAAACGCGCATGTGATTATCGTGGCGATGTGACCATTTTTCTCAAAGCCGGTGAGCAAGTCAGTGGCTATGTGTTTGATCATCAAGATGAAACTCCTCATCCTCATTTGAAAATGTATCTAGCAAATCAGTCAGAGCCGTCCACCGTGAAGTATCAAGATATTGCAGAAATCGAATTTAGTGGAGAAGATACGGCATTTGGGCGTTCGTGGGACGATTGGGCCAAAAAATGGCAACAGCCGTAGATCAATTAATTCTGCTTTAGGGAGTCTTTGCCCCCCCCATCTCTTCGTTTTTCCTCAATCAATTTTTTCAGATTCATACTGAATCGGTGCCAATGTAAAAATTGGATGTGATTTGGAGGAAGGTTGACTTTGTCAACTAGAAGAATTTATTGACGCTTGCCGCTAGTCTATGATAGAAATCCAGGTCTTTTTCCGAGGCCGAAAGGCCCATAAGGCATGAGGGACTTTGGGTAGTTTGAGTTCAATGAGGTTGTCCCTTTCGAAAATAGATAATCAAAGCCAGTTGGTAACAATTAAGAACGAAATAAATTACGTAAGCAAGGGGGAACAATGAACGAATACCGAAATTTGAGAAGCTTGTTTGTAGTTGGGATGGCGATCTTGGGGGTGTCCTTATCAGCTTGTGGTGGTGGAGAAGGTCCACCAAAGCCACCACCGCCCGCACCACCTGAATATGCTGACAAGCATATGCCTGACGGTTACTGGAATAACCCTGAAATACTGGAAGAGGGAAAAGCGATTTTTACCGGGGTACAAAATATTGATGTGAATTGTGCCAGTTGCCATGGGAAAAACGGGAAACCCGTGAAGGCGGGCGCCAGAGACTTCCGCCGATCGGAACAAATGGAGCTCTATTCTGATTCGGTTTGGTTTTGGCGAGTCAATGAAGGTGTCAAAGGCACGAAAATGAAACCCTGGAAGAGCAAGCTATCGGAAGATGAAATCTGGAAAGTCATTGCGTTTGAAGCCACATTTGGTCTCAAAGGCAAGGAATATGATGTGGAATATAAAAAATGGGTTCCTCAGGGAACGGCTGGTACAGCTCCTGCTGCTCCAGCTCCAGCCGGCGATGCTCCAGCGGCTGAAGCACCTGCAGGAGATGCGGCCCACTAAATAAAAGCCAAAAAGTAATCTCACAGACGAGAAGAAAGATAAAGGAGGGGTGCCACCCTTGAAAACCTTACATCGAAGTATTTGGATGGTCTTTGGCTTGCTCATCGGAGGGGCAGCCCTGGCGCATGGGCAAGTTCCAGATGCCCCGACGGTGAATTTCCCCTACGCGGGGAATAGGACGGCTGTCTGGGTTGTGGCGAACCTGCATATTTTGTTCGCCGCTTTTATCCTTGGCGCTCCCATTTTTGTTGTGGTGGCAGAATGGCTGGGATATAAAAATAACGATCCGAAATACGATCGTCTTGCCAAGGAAGTCATTAAGGTCACGGTCATTCTCTATAGTATGACGGCCTTGACTGGCGGGTTGTTTCTCTTTGTGCTTCTTGGTACCTACCCAGATTTTTCAACCTGGCTGATTCAGCATTTCTTTCTTGTTTTTGCGGTCATTTACCCACTCTTATTTATTCTTGAAACGGTCATTCTCTATACCTATTTCTATTCTTGGGATTCCATGAAAGGACCCCTGAAGGGGCGTCATATTGCGTTAGGAATTCTCTTGAATATTGTAGGAACGGTCACGTTGTTTGTGATTGACGGGCCAACGTCTTTTATGAATACGCCTGCCAAAGCCGCAGAAGGGATCTCCTTAGTCGAATTTATTCAAACCGCCTCCCTCTGGGACAAAATGGCTAACTTTAGTTGGATGCCTCTGAACCTCCATAGGCTGGTAGGAAATGTGACGTTTGGAGGCTTCATCGCTGGTCTGATCGCGGCCTATATGTTTATGAGGTCAAAGACCGATGAAGAGCGTTCGTACTATGACTGGATGGGATTCGTGGGGAATATGATTGGAGTGGGGGCATTGCTGTTGCTGCCGTTTATGGGCTATCTCCTGGCCTACGAACTTTGTGATTACGATGCGTCAATTTGTCCCTATATGATGGCTGATCAATTGTCGATGTTCTTTGAAATGCAGGGCGCGATGATTGGGCTGATCTTTTTGGCCAGCAATTATTATATTTGGCTCAGTCTCAAGCGAATTGAGGGGGTAGAGCAGATACGCATATCAGGGTTTGTGGCCTTAGCTGTATTAGTCATGCCGGCTGTTATGGGTATGGCTTGGAAGATGTTTCCCCCACCTGAGTGGCAGTCACTAATATATTTGGCAGCCATTGTGTTTGCGCCAATGATTCTTGGGCGGGTGCCTGGGCTTAAAAACTTTACCGTTTCTGCGTTCACGATGATTAAAGTCGGGTTCTTGATGATTGTGGTGGCCGATGCGATTTGGATGACGCCTCATGGGTTTGTCGCCACGCAAGGGTTGGCGACGCATGATCTTGAATTACCAGAATGGGCCGAAGAATTGGCCCTGATGCCGGCGAAAAATGCCGCGGCCTTTACCCTGGTGTTTCTCACTATTGTGAATTACATCATGTACAACCGGGCAATTAAACAGGGAACAATCATTTGGGGGAAAATCGATTTTGCCTCACAGTTTGTCTTGATTTTCCTTGCCTTTAGTGCCATTTGGACGATGGGTTTGATGGGAACGGTTCGGTCGCTCACGAGAAAATATTTCCATGTGTATAATCTTGTTCCAGATTTCACGCCTGAAGCCTTTACTCCAACATTGTCCTACTCAGCTTGGTGGATTACAGGGGTGACGATCGTATTCTATGCTGTGGTCAGTTTTGCTATTCTGGTCACGCTGAAGCCGGCAAGTTCAAAGGCTGAAGCACATTAGGATTTGCCGCTTCTCGCTGTAGACAAAGGAACGCATTAGGAAGAAAAGGAATCGTATGGCTAACCAAAGCTTCACGAAAAGTGTCCTAAAGAAAGCAACCATTGGAATCATCATTGGTGTGATCTTGGTGGTTGCCGCTCAACAGACGCATTTCCCCCAGGTCTTTCAGGTCATGTTTTTTATCTATGCGATGTTGGGAGCATTTGTCTTTATCCTGTTGGATGCTCCTCCAATGAAACGTTTAGAAGGGGTCAAGGCTCTTGGTGCACTTCTGGTGTTTTATCTTTTACTTTCCGGCATGTATATCGCCGGTGCGTCCATCCTTCCCCAATTTGACCCGACTATCGAAGCAGGAAAACTTGAGAAAGTTCTCAAAAGGCGAAAGGCAGCTTCCGAGCAGGGGAAAGCTGATGAACTTATTGCGAGAACTAAGGCCTTAGACGAACGGGCAAAAGCCATAACCAAACAATTGAGTTCGCTTGGCGCTGGAGCGAAGGTGGAAGTGGTAGATACGCCTAGTGCTGATGGGGCCGCCTCTGGTGATATTGTGGCGTTGGGGAAAGAACAATGGGAACTTCAGGAATGTTATAATTGTCATAAATTATTTGGGTCAGGCGGAAAAAAGCGAGGCCCTGTGATGGATAATATTGGCAGTCTCATGACTCCTGACCAACTTAGAGAGAAGATATTATATCCCAAAAAGTGGAAGGCGGAAGGATTTGATAAGCAGTACAAGAAGGGGAAAATGCCAGATAAGTATCGAGACCTGATGTTTGATGAGGAGATTGACGCTCTGGTTGCCTTCCTCGCATCTTTAAAAGATACATCGGTGACCACGCCGAAACCGATAAAAATGTATTGATTTTTTAGGAAATTCTGAGGACTCGTTTAAGGTATGCAACCTAAACTCACGGCAAAAGCCCTATGTGGTGACCAGGAAGTCGGAAAGATTTCGAAGGTTATCGTTGACCCCTTATCTCATGAAATAAGTCATGTTGTAGTGAGGGAGAGGGGGGCACAGGGGGTTGATCGTCAGATCCCTATTGGGCAAGTTCAGCAGGTGGTGAGTGAAGAGGAAATTGTTCTTCGGTGCTCACCGGAAGAGTTTAGACAATTTCCAGCCATTGATCGTGATCGATATGTCACGATTCATGATTGTGAAATTGCTCATTTAGAAGATCATCTCCACGTAGAGCCAGGTGAAGTCTTGGTGCCTCTTCCTTGTCTCGAGCAAGGAGTTCCTCGAAGAACCTTCTTTAATAATATGACCCATGCGATTGGAACGCTCATTGCGCTCCCACTGGCATATCCTGTGTTGAAGTTCATCATGAAGCCCATGTATAGGCCTTTCGATAATGCCTGGTTTTCGGTTGGGAATGTCAAAAAAATAAAAAAGGAAAATATCGGATTTCAATTTAAGTTTAGTCGAGGCTTTAAGGAAGCCTTTATGCCGGAACAGCAAATTGAAAAAAACATCTGGGTCGTGAAAGCGACACCAGAAGTTCAGAAAGCCGTGTATGGTGGGAAAGATTCAAAATTTTTTGATAATAAGGGCGAGTTGCTTCATGTGAATAAGGCCAATTCACCGTACATTGGATTTTCTGGAAAGTGTCCTCATTTAGGATGTGGGTACAAATGGAGAAGAACGAAAAGTAATCCCGATGGTGTTTTTCTTTGCCCGTGTCATTTGAGTCTGTATGATGAGGCTGGGAAAGTCATCGATGGTCCAGCCCCTCGTGGTTTGGATGTCCTGCCTATGGAAGTTAATTCCGCCGGAGAAATAAAAATTATTGATATTGAGTACAAGGCCGGCGTGAAAAATCAAATCCGCCTCCTTTAAGTCGCATTCATTTAATTCGAGGATTATTCCTTCATGCAGCAGGAATCCAAGCCCGTCAACCACCCCAATCCGTTTGAAAAGGTCGTTGAATTCGTTGATGAGCGAGTGGGCCTGAAGACTATTCAGGCCAAAATGATGAATGAGCCGATCCCTGGTGGTTCCAGGTGGGCCTATGCCTTTGGGTCGGTTCTCCTCTTTATTTTTATCCTTCAAGTGGTCACTGGGATCCTATTGATGTTTTATTACGTCCCCAGTACCGACCATGCCTACGACAGTACCCAATACATCATTCATGAAGTTGACTACGGATGGTTTCTCCTGAGCTACCATTTTTGGGGTTCATCAGCCATGGTGGTGATGGTGTTTGCCCATATGTCGCAAGTATTTTTGTGGGGGGCGTATAAAAAACCAAGAGAGCTCGTATGGTTAGTTGGATTAGCGCTCTTTGGGATTGTGATGGGATTTGGGTTTACTGGGTATTTGTTGCCGTGGGATCAACGAGCCTATTGGGCCACCGTCGTGGGTGTAGAAATCATGGATAAAACCCCAATTGTGGGGGATTTTATGGCGAGATTTTTGAAGGGAGGACCAACCCCTGGACAAATGACGCTAAGTCGATTTTTTGTAATTCATGTGATGGTTTTGCCAGCAGCGTTAGCTGGATTGGCAGGCCTTCATATCTTCTTGTTTAGAAAAGCTGGGCCTGCTGGTCCCTTCAGGGGGACCCAAGAAGAGCTGAAGGCCAAGACGGATTATTTCTTTCCACGTCAAATATGGAAAGATATCGTGGCCATGGCGAGCGTGTTTCTGATTATCTGTTCTTTGGCGTTCATTGAGCCAGTCGTCTTGTTGGAGCAAGCCACGCCTGATCCTGGTGATTACCATCCTGAGCCTGAATGGTATTTTCTCTTTCTCTTCCAGTTGCTTCGTCTTAAAATGTTTGGTGGGGAATTGGGACAATTAATGGGGGCTATGGTACTTCCCGGAGCCTTTATGGCTTTTTTGGCAGCTCTTCCCTTTATCGATACGAAGCCTGAACGCAATCTCTTTAAGCGACCCATAGCCCTTGTTGGCTGGATTGTCATTATGGTCTTTATTTTGATCTTTACCGTTTCAGCGATTATTAATCGAGATTTCTTACATTAGAACTCCCATGCCCATGTCGAATATTAAATTAGGCCTTCTCGTTTTTTGGCCAACTTTCTGGACAGGGTTCCCCATAAAAATGGTGTTCTGCCTCTTGTTGTTGGCGGCTCACATGCATCCATGGGAAGGGACAGGGTTTTTCCTTTTGTTATTAGTATCGATCCCCATTGATATTTGGGCTTTAGGGCTTTGCGCCAGAACAGTATTCATCGATCGACTGAAAGTCGACCCTCAGCCTGGTATGGGGAAAAATCTTTGGATTCGATGGGCGGTGTTTTCAGCCATTGCCTTGCCGTTGATAAAAATGATTGTTTCAGGAGTAACCGGTATCGCGAAATCTGTAACGTCCAGTATCGTCCACTCGATTGAAGAAGCTATCGTTGAAATTCCAGTAGCCGAGCAAATTAGTATAGAACTGGTGATGTGGGGGAGTGTGGCATCAGTGGTTCTCATCCTCTGTATCCTTGGCTGGCTGTATGGACTAGGTTGGCTGACTCAACCATTTGTCAAAAATGCGAAACCTCTTGATGGAACAGAAGAGGAGAGGGCAAATTTTTGGGATGGTCTTCGAATTCCTGCAGATCAACCGCTTCTGTTGACGGCCTTTACTGGTGCTGGGGTCGTCTTGGTATTTGTTTTCTGGGGGTTATTGCCCTCAACGACGCCCCATCCGCATGAAGAATATGAGTTTATCTCCAGTGGCCAAAAAGAGGTAAAGGTTGAACCCAAAAAAGTCTTAAAAGAAGCCGAAAAAGTATTGGCGAAAGCCGAGTTAGTGGTAAAAAAACTCGAAGAAGAAAAAAGTGGTGAAACAAAAGATGCCGATGATAAAAAGGCGCAAGAACCTGCTGCCAAAGAGACACAGCCAGAGAAAAATAAGTAGAGGCATAGCAACTAAATTTTTTTCGAGCTAGCAAGAGGAATACGGCATGCGTTATAAGTATGCGAAATATTTTCCGGTGCTTAAAAATATACGAGTGAAGGGGGCCTAGTGATGAAATCGGCCAACCATATACAGCAACCAAGTGTTCAAAGTTTCCTGGAAAGGATGCCAACGATCTTTAAGTGGGTGAGCTTCCTCTCTGTGTTGCTGCTTCCGGTTATTGCCATGGCGGCAGGGGCGGAAACAAAGGCCATGTCCGTAGAATATCGTGATGTTCCGGGAATTGGTAGTCGGAATTTAGTTTGGATTGTCGCGCAGCAGCATCTTTTGCTCGCAGGATTCGTATTGGGTGTGCCTATTTTTGGGTGGGTTTGCGAGATTGTTGGTTGGAAAACCAAAGAAGCACGCTATGACAAATTAGCCAAGGAGTTTACCAAACTTCTGACCTCTGCCTATGCCACGACAGCCTTGTTTGGCGGCATTCTCTTGTTCTTGCTTATTGGTTTGTATCCAAAGTTGATGGCATATCTCACCGATATGTTTTTCCCCTCCTTCCTAGTCTATTGCCTGCTGTTTTTGGCGGAAACCGCGACCCTGTATATGTATTGGTATGGGTGGGATTATATGCAGGGGAATAAAAAAGCTTTTCATCTCTTTTTAGGATTTCTCCTGAATTTATTTGCCATTGGTATCATGATTGTTCCCAACTCCTGGGCCACTTTTCAGGCCAGTCCTGTGGTCGTAGGCGATGGTGATGCATGGACCAGAGCGTGGATGGCTATGCAAAACCCCACATGGTGGCCAGTCAACATTCATCGCCTCATTGCAAATGTGGTGTTGGGTGGCTTTATTGTCGGGGCTTATGCCGGAATCAGATATCTTTTGGCGGTTTCGCGTGAAGAGCGGGAACATTACGATTGGATGGGTTACGTAGGGAACTTTATTGGAGTGTTCGGTATGTTGCCTCTCCCATTCGCCGGCTATTGGTTGATGCGGGAAGTCTACCAGTACAACCAACAGATGGGGATTACCCTTATGGGTGGATTCCTTGCCTGGTTGTTTATTCTCCAGGCCATGCTGATAGGCGTGCTCTTTTTAGGGGCCAACTATTATTTTTGGATGGGTATTACGTATAGGATACCTGGGTCTGAAAACTCCTATAAAAAACCGATCATGGCGATGTTGGTCGTCTTATTATTATGTCTGGGCGTGTGGATGACTCCTCATACATTGGTGGCGAGTTTGGCAGAAGCCCAAAAAATGGGCGGAACGCATCATCCATTGTTAGGAGTGTTCGGCGTCATGTCGGCCAAAATGACGGTGGCCAATATCATGATCCTCGTGACGTTTATGAGTTTTATTATGTATTGGCGCGCGGGGAAACAGGAAACTGCTGGGTGGGCAAAAGCTATCATGAATGGATTATTGGCTATTGCTGCTGTTGCGGTAATTGTTCTTGGGGTATGGGGTTATTTTGTCCCGGCCATTATTCGGATTAATTATTTCTCTGTGGCCCAAGTCCTGATCGTAGGTTTTATCATGGTGACCTTTACGCCTTTGACCGCCTTGTTGTTGAAAAGTGCGAAGACGACAACAGAAATGGTATGGGGGGAAATGCCCATACGAGCCGGATATTGTTTGGTGCTGAATGCCGTGATGGTGATTCTGTTGATGTCTCTCATGGGTTATGCACGGTCCTCTTCACGAGTCCATTGGCATATTTATGGAGTGATGCGAGATACGTCAGAATATGCATTTTCCCCAGCACTGGGCTATGCGGCTGCTTTTATGTCGCTGAATACGTTTGTGTATTGTTTGTTGGTCGCCTTTATCTTTTGGGTCGCGACGTTAGGAGATAAGGCAAAGGCGCAGCAGGCTCAAGCCGCGTTAGCTGATGCTCCTGGAGGTGCGCCAGCTATGGCTGGCGGGGCACCAAGTTCTGGCGAGAAATTTGAATCTGGGATCCTCGAAAACCACAAGTGAGGCATCATGAGTGAAGTTGCGTTACTCCAAATAATTGGTCTATGCGTTGTTGGAACTGGGATTGTCATTCTGTTGTTTATCAAGGGGATGTTTCTCAGGGTCGTCGGTTTTGTGGCCATGGTTTTGGGTTCTTTTAGCCTCATTGCTTTGGGTGTTCCGCAAGTGGCCTCTTTACCTCCAGCTATCGAAAAATTTGATCTCGCAAAAGTGAAAAGCCCTGCCGATTTAGCGGCCATTGGGCAAAAAATATTTTTTAGTAAAGGACAATGTGCGTTGTGTCACTCGATTGGACCGAGTCACTCAGCTCGATGCCCGGATTTGGCCGGGATTGGGGCTAAGTTGGCTCCAGAGTTTATCTATGAGAGCCTCACCCAACCACAAGCGTACATTTATTTAGATTTCCGTCATGCTACGAAGCCTGAGGAATATCCTGCGCGTATGCCCCATATCGATAAAGATCCGATTGGACTGACGAAGCCAGAAATTTTTTCCGTAATTGCCTTTCTTCAAAAGATGAGTGGAGAGCCTATTAGTATAAAGGTTGAAGATGTGATGGATTCGCAAGAAGACCAGACTGAAGCGGTAGAAGTTGCCTTTAAAGCCAATTCTGTTTCTACGAGTTCCGTGCTAGTAGGAAGTGACGTGGCTCCGTAAGATGGAACATCGGAAAACTGGAGGAACGAGATGAGAGGTCCAATCACGAGCGGTGCAATCCTTCTCGCAGGGGTGTTTGTGTTTTTGAAATTCATTCTTCCCCTATTTACGGCGCCTCTTCCAGCAAGTTTAATTTAT
>JAJDBR010000017.1 GCA_029261275.1 Nitrospirales bacterium | reverse complement strand
GGCGACGTGTAAAGAGGCATACATCCCTTTGTCATAATGCCCGGGGATGTTACAGAACAGGACATAGTGCCCTGGATCCAACACCACCGTTTTCTTCTGGCTGGTGCCGGCGGGGACCTCTTCAATTTCATCAATCGTTTTCATACGCGCATCATCTTCATTCACCAGATATTCTGAAACAATTTCCTGATAAGGCTTGGCTTCTTTCCGAGGAAGTTCAGCAGGATTCAGATCGGTTTTAAGAATCACCAGTTCGTGGGTACTCATCCCCTCATTCACAGCTTCCAAAGTCAGCCTCCCAGCTTTGGCGTGTGTTGCCTTGGGAAGGACATGAAAGTCTTTAAGGACGACGGTGATGTGCTCCCCAATAATCCTGGGTTGAGCTATGGAGGACTGGTCGGATACGAGACAGGCTAAGGTGAAAAAGAAGAGTGTAAGCATCCCGAGTGAGAACGGTTTGATTACTGAACTTGCTTGTGTCATTGCGTCAAGACTTTCTGTGAAACTTCAAAAATTCTTTTTTCAGTAGTAAAAATGTTTTTGACTATCGTCTAAGCATTCTCTCTCATCCTTCCTATCACTCAAAGATGGTAACGCTTCCCTAACTGGCCGTCTACTGGCCGTTTCGGCCTTCATTGAAAACATTGACTGTTTGGATTGGTGAAGGCCCTTGTGTGTTGAAGCGTTGGAGTGCGTGAACCGCCCGTGGCCAGACGGCTCACGTGGGTGGCGAAGTGCAGGAATTCCTCTCTCCCCATAATGAAGAGTCACTGATCGATATGTCAGATGGAAAGCGACGCCTTCGCACATATTTAGCTTAAGGGGTGGGGGCTGGGGCATACCCTGGTCCTCCTTCATGACCAAGTCACGATGTTCTCAAGAGAGTGGAAAGGGTTCTGGTCTCCGGGGGCTTTGGTTAAACAGGTGTGCTCGCTAGCACACGACGTCCAAGAGGTGTCTTGATGGTGGAAGGAGAATATAGCTCCTGGCAATGTTTCAAGATTTCGATGAGGAAGGACAGGCCTCGCCAGTTCAAGGGATGGATAAGGTGATATCTGATCACTCCTTGTGGATCGATGAAATAACTCTGGCAGCGGTTCGTGCAATATTTTTCGGATACACGGAAAGCGCGGCGTAATCGTTGCAAAGGATCAGCCAATAATGGAATTCGGAGGATCTTGGCTTTTGGTAGGCGGGTGTCCAGAAAGAGATCGCCGAAAGGCAACAGGCCCAATAGCGTCGCGTCCTCTTTCTGGACGGTCCGCTGGATTTGATTCAGAAAAATCGCCTCACTAAATTCAAATGGAGGCAAGCAGGAGACGATGCTCCATTTTCCTTGCAAGCTGGCCAAATCGAACAAGATCATCTGGCCTTTCAATAAGGCAGGGACACGCATGCGTGGTATTGTCGAATAATCAATTCTCATGAGAGTGAGCTCCTTTAACAATGTTTTTCAATGATAAATATGGGAAAGGGCGCCCAACAGGAGAGAAAGGCGCCCCATCCCATCGGACGAGGAGAATCCTCCTCCGGGAAGAGTACGGTGTCCCATTCATTGTGCGGATTTTGTTGCTTGTCTACGGGAAGAATTACTTCGTTGGTGGTCATATGAGACGTTTTAATTCTTTATATTGAAAATGAAAATCATTATTATTTTCATTAAATTTAGCAATAATTTTCGAGAGAGTCAATATCCTAAATAAGTTTTTAAAATGAATACAAAAGAGGGAGAATTGGCCTAAATTCTTATACGATTTTTAGTTGAAGGAAGGAGATGGGAGAGAAGTTGAGTAAGCTAACCCGGCATCAGGTTTCAGTGGCGCTAGTTGAAGCCTGCAGCACAAGAACGCCTCGCATGATGGGATGGAAGGAACAATGATAGGGATACGAACCTGGAGGTAAATGCTGCACGGTAAAAGTGCCGTTGGGGCCAAGTGGCCCCGAATCGAATACACAAGGATCCCCGTTTTTACACCCGTCATGGGTGATGGAATGAAGGGCACTCGTTGGATTATGCCAGGAAATGGGGATACCAGTGTCAATGTGAACGAATGTCGGAGAGTAGTAGGGGGCGAACGTGCTGATCGTAATACGAAGGGCGGATGGGCCCGCTATTGCTACGGAACCTATCACCAACAAGACCATGCTTAAGAAAGCCATTGATCCTCTTTTCAAGGATGAAGACTGAAATGATCGATTTGGCATCCTCTTCAAATTGGTAATCCAGTGCTTAATTTCCGACATGATTCTTCAATTCTTCTTGCAGATTTTTAGCTTTCCGACAAGACAACTTGAAGGCTCCACTCTAGGAATTATACACTTGAGGAGGGCATTATTGTCAGGTGAGATTCGGTATTTTTTTCTGTTAATTTAGAAATAATTTTTAGAATAGGTAATTGTGGAGGGAACAATGAATTTTGGAAAGGACCCGTAAAAATACCTGTCACGAACTTTGGCTTTCGTTGAGCAGGTGCTCTGAAAGATGGGCAGTACTAAAAGGAAGAATTTACTGAAGTGTGGGCAGATTGGGGAAGTTTGGCCGAAATTCCTGCAATGATTGGCGGAAGCAACCGCCTGAGATGCTGATGTCTCCCGGTAATGGCAATAACGTCTACTATGAATACAATTTGATGTGCCCTGCCGCTTCTTCTTCAGACGCATAGATCGGAATAATTTCTGAAAGATGAGACCAGTCTAAATGGTTCCGAATAGAGGTCGGTGGTTTCACAATGCTGATATGGAGGTGATGGGGTCTCATGTTGTGGTACCAGAGAAATAATTCTCCTAGGCCTGTTGAATCAACCTGGGTGACACCCGAAAAATCCAAAATGATCTGGTAGCACCCCGATTCTTTGGCCGCCCAGATACGTGCTTGAATACCTGTGGTGGTATACCGAGTAAACGGGCCCGCGAGTGTGAGGACTTTCGTTTGGCGATGTTGCTGTTCACGAACCTGAAGCATAGGACTTACCTCCGGGCTTATGAAGGGAATGGTGGTATTTCGTAGTGAATATCTTTAGGCCAAAGGTGGCAATTCACCGATAGGAGTAGTGGGATACGCGTAAGTAGTTATTCTTTCTTGAAGGTGTGATATAAGTTGGCAGATTGGGGGGTTGAGCACTGACCATCACTTCGCACCTTTGGAGGAATTAATTTGGTCGTATGAGTTTGCATGAAGGCACCAAAATTAGTCCTTCGCTTGTCTATCTTAAGGGCTGCGGCTCAGAGAGAAGGGGACCACCCTCGTTTTAATAAGATTTCATTTGTGGCCAATAAAATAAAACGCGGGGATGAGGCCATGGATTTGTCCCTGTCTGCATCCTGCCACCACTCTCCCTGTTGTCCATCCCTTTCTCGAAACTATCTAGGCTCACTTCTCCCTGACAGCTGCCTCTTGGTTTCTTAGAATGATTGTCTTTCATGCCTCAATCGAAAAAATGTCTGAGCACAGGCCCGCTGGAGAGATTGGAGCTCGAAAGGCTTAATAAGAAATCCTTGAGCTCCTTCCTGGAGAAATTGCCGCAGAGCTTGTATATCTGACCCTTCTGACATAACCAGCACGGGCAATTGATACCCTAGCCATCGTAATTCATCAAGCATGGTTCGTCCATTCATTATGGGCATATGCATATCCAAAATAATGGCATCCACGGATTGGGTTACGACGAGAT
Organism: Nitrospirales bacterium; assembly: GCA_029261275.1. GTDB lineage: Bacteria > Nitrospirota > Nitrospiria > Nitrospirales > UBA8639 > Nitrospira_E. The sequence continues at coordinate 10,155 of JAJDBR010000017.1, read as the reverse complement.
CTAAGCCTTCTTGTCCATTTCTCGCGACCCATACCTCATAGTCCCAAGTTCTAAGAGCGGCTTTAACCATGGCTGCTACGGATGAATCATCCTCCACCACTAAAATACCGAGAGGGGTATCTTGGGTGCTCAGGTGGTCATGGGAGCGTGGGGGTGTTTCTTTTTGTGGCTTCATCAAATTCCTTACAACTCCATAACAATTTACAATTTGGGGGAGGGTCCTTATGAGGGGAATCGAATTTTATTTTTCTTATTGTTTCGTCTTTTCCGAATGAGACAGAAACCCAGGGGACGTATCTCTCAACAAGGGAATAGGAGCATAATGTATGCCCGATCTCGTTTCGGAGACCAAGTTATGGATAACATATTGATTCTAAAAAAAACGCTCTTGAGGAGCGTTCGAATTGGTTTTTCTTTTTACCTCCTCACCTGAAGGGATTTGATGAAGATGCGTAGGCCTTTCCCTACGAAATGCAGTCAAATTGGGTAGCGTTTGGCAGGCTGGGTTGGTATTTGTCAGGACATCTTGCTGCTGGGGTTTTCGTGTTCCCTTTCCAATCGTCAGCCATCGAATCTGATTGTCCATCTTGATCTTTCCTGAGTATTCGAAAAGTAAATCTTCGATCTGGGGGACCTAGCATTCCCGGTGGTTAGCCACCAAATCGTTCAGATGCATGGATAGGGGACATCACTCCATCATCCTCAAGGTGAATCAATCAAATTAGGTCATCACGAATAACCGAACTAAAAGATCCTATGAAGCCACGTAACGGCAAGAAAGCGTGAGGCAAAAATTCAAAGCGGTAGTACAGGGTTAACGTTTCCTAGTACTCCATACACCTACCCAGAATATCTTATTGGGGCCTGTCATATTATTTAGGTGGACCACGATCATGTGGGAGATGCGTGTGCCTTTTGGTTTTGAGGGAACTTACGTGTGTCTAAGTAAGGGGATGGGATCTCCCCCCTGTGCCCTATGTTGGCTTTTAATCCCGCTGAGCCAGCCCTGAATAGGGCTGGCTCAGCGGGATTGAAGTAGTAAGGAAGTGCACCTTACTCAGACGATTAACTTCCCACATTCTTGACGGCAGAGGCATGTCCATCCTTAGTCACTTCAGCTTTCACTTGAGACCCAGGCTGAACTTTTCCAATGATCAAGGTGCTCTTATCGACATGAACACGTTGCTCTTTGCCTGTGCTATCCATGATCACATAAAAAGGGCCATCAATCTCCATTAAAATCCCTTGCACGATTGGACTGCCTCCCTTGCTAGTTGGAGCACTTTGCACAAAGGCGACAGAGGTCAATCCAAATACACAGAGTATGATCAGCACGCTTAATAGTCTTTTCATAACAGACCTCCGTAGTGTTGATAGGACGGTAAATTAAAATGCCCCAGGGCTCAATAAACATTACGCGTAAGCAGACATAGAGCAAAAATAATACCTATACAAAGGAACAAAAGATTTCCTTCAATAAATCAATCGAGTTGATTGTGAAAATCTTGGAAAAGATTTTCACGCATAAGGTGGAGGCTGTATGAGGGATCCTACAAATGGGGTCTATAGCCTTCATGCCTGTGGTCAATCTCTGCAGGATTCGTTTTGTATCCCATTGCATTCACGGAGGTGAAGAGAGACATTTTCATGGATTTCATTCTTCTTCTGTTTGAGAATCATGGAGTTATTTTGCCTTAAGTTCATAATCTCTTTGAAAGCCGTCCTTGCTTAGGGCACGGGAAGGGTGGATCAAGAGCGTTTTTTGCGGATTATCGTTGATATTTCAGTTCGATTGGCTGTGGCTTAGGATGCCAACATAACAAGGCCAAGTTTCAAATTTTCTGACGGAATCCACACTTTCCGCTGGATTTTTTTGCCGCGAGGGAAGGGAAGGAAATATTTTCTTAGCCATTTTCCTTTTTTAATATATCCAAAAGGAAAATGGTATTGATGATCATCAGGAAAGGTCAGTGTGGGATTGTGATTTTTGTTCTCTCACTCATTGGCCATATTTCTTTTAGCTCCGGCATTCTTGCTGAAGCGAGTTATGGAACCACGCCTTGTTTCCAATTTGTTTGAAGAATCCAGAGTCTACTTCAGAAGGGAATCCTGAATGTTAACGTGACGTACCATTACAATAAACTTGGACAGATACAAGGCATCTCAGGCAGAGTATTCCCAACAGCCAAACCCTTTGTGGTTGTTTTACACAAAGGAAAGTTTCTTGAGAACCGGAGAATGCTGCGAGGCATTTATTAACCAAGTAAGGAAACAAACAATATGAGTATGGGTACAGTAAAATGGTTCAATGCCAACAAGGGGTACGGTTTCATCACTCCGGACGATGGCGGGAAAGACCTGTTCGTGCATCATTCTGAGGTCAAGACTGAGGGCGGTGCAGCTCTCAATGAAGGTCAAAAAGTAGAATACGAAGTCGGAGAGGGGCAGAAAGGTCCATGTGCAAAAAATGTGACCCCAACTTAAATTGGAGGATGCACAGGAGTCGTCACAGACGGGTAGGATCAAATAGGACGATCATGCCGTGTCAGATGATGAAGGGTTGCATCATACTCCTGCTTGGCCCTTCCATGGGCAACCCGAACCGTTCGCACCGGCCAGGCTTCTGAGTAGACCATTCCTTAGGGGACAAGAGCATCATGGTGATGGCCCTTTCATAATTGGGTGTTGGCGAGTCAGGTGAAAAATGATCGGGCTCAAGGCCAAGAGTGCAATGAGGTTGGGGATCGCCATGAGCCCGTTCAAGATATCAGCGATGGTCCAGATCATTCCCAAATTGCCTATGGCGCCAAAGGGTATCGCGATGACCCACAATATTCTAAACGGGTGAATCGCGCGCACCCCAAATAAATACTCTGCACACCGTTCGCCATAATAACTCCAGCCTAACAGTGTGGTGAAGGCAAACAAGACCAAGGCTATGGTGACCACCATCCCACCACCTTGAGCTAATCCTATATTAAAGGCGGAAGAGGTGAGAGCCGCGCCGGTTTGGCCGCTGGCCCAAGAACCAGTTAAAATGATGACCAGTGCGGTCATTGTGCAGATCACAATGGTATCAATGAACGTTCCGAGCATGGCGATGAGTCCTTGATGAACGGGGTCTTTGGTTTTGGCGGCCGCATGTGCAATGGGTGCGCTACCCATGCCAGCTTCGTTGGAAAACAGCCCACGGGCCACGCCAAAATGAATGGCCATCAGTACCGTAGCTCCGGCAAAGCCTCCTGCCGCGGCTGTTCCAGTGAACGCATGGTGAACAATCATCATCAGCGCCGTCGGGACTTGATCTACGTTGAGCAAAATGATGATAAGCGCTCCGGCTACATAGGAAATGGCCATGAAGGGCACCAAGGTCGCGGCGACTGCACCCAGCCGGCGAACGCCACCAATAATAACGGCGCCTGTGAAAGCAGCCATCACCAGGCCGGAAATCCACACGGGCAGATGGAGTGAAGACTCCACTGCAGTGGCAACTGTATTAGCCTGAACGGTATTGCCAATGCCAAACGCGGCTAGGGTTCCAAAGAGGCTAAACAGGACGGCGAGCCAGCGCCACCGAGACCCTAAGCCATTTCGAATATAATACATGGGCCCGCCCACGTGATGGCCTAACTCATCGACTTCGCGGAAATGGACCGCCAGGACTGCCTCGCCATATTTGGAAGCCATCCCGAATAACGCCGTGACCCACATCCAGAACACTGCCCCAGGGCCACCCAAATAAATCGCTGTTGCCACACCAGCGATATTCCCACTGCCCACAGTGGCGGACAGGGCCGTCATGAGTGCTTGAAAGGGAGTAATGTCTCCTTGGTCATCTGTAGGGGAAGAGCGACTGTGCCACAGTAATCGTAAGCTATGCCCCACCCTTCGCCAGGTGATCCCCCGCAAGCCCACGGTCAAATAGATACCGACTCCCACTAACAAGGTAAGCATTATGGGCCCCCAGATGATGCCGCTGGTGGCATTCAGGAAATGATCAAGTGTCTCCATGCGTGGTTTGAGCTGCTACGCCTAAAGTTAATAATACCAAAGGTGCCCTTACTCTTCTGCTGCCATCTTTGTCGAAGCACCGATACTGCCCAGTCCGGCTTCTGCACATGCCACATCAAGATGCCCACCAGGCGCACCCCCAACTCCGATGCCTCCAACGACCGCACCCCCAATTTTGATTGGCAAACCACCAGCGAGAAGAAGCATATGCTCGTTCATATTCTGAAGGCCATGGAGTGAAGGCATCTTCGTAATCAACTCAGCTAACTTCGCCGTGGGTTGCCTCATACTGACTGATGTGTAGGCCTTCTTTCGACTACTTTCTACCGTGTGGGGCCCAGCTCCATCTTGTCTCAACACAGCGCGGATGTTTCCTCCTCGATCAACCACGCTCACGCTCACACGATACCCATCAGCCAAGCATTTATCGACCGCGGCATGCGCAGCCTTTGTAGCCAAGGCAAGCGGGAGTACGCTTTCTTTTGGTAATTCAGCAGCCCAAGCATTGGTAATCATCAATACAGCCAAACTGACTATTAGCCGTCCAAGCTTCGCAGGGGTTACTTGTGTTCCGATCATCCGTGTCTCCTTGTTAGGTGAAAATATGAGAGTCTTTCGAATCAGAATTTCCGTTCCGGTTGTCGTGTTATTGTGCGCCTCCGTGTTCAAGTATTTTCACAATCTTACGAAAGCCTTTTTGTCGCGCATGACGCAATGGGGTTACCCCTTCATAGTCTCCAATATGGACATCGGCTCCTGCATCAACCAAGAGTTGGACAATCTCCTGATGGCGAGGACCGCCATCACTGAGCACGATGGTCTCTAACAAGGCAGTCCATCCGAGATGGTTCACATGGTCAATATCGACGTTCGTGTTCAATAAGATTTTGACCACCTCCACATGCCCACGTTCACAAGCGGGGATCAATGGTGTCCCACCAAAACGGTTATACAAGCTGAAATTAGGCTTGGCTTTCAAAATAAGCTTCAATATGTCCAACGTTCCCTCAGCCCCTGCCAATAATAAGGGACTATCCATTTTGTGGTCTTGCACATTCACATCTGCGCCCGCTTCAATTAACGCTTGGGCACTTTCAAGATGGTTTCCCTCGACAGCGCCCAGTAAGGCGGTTCGTCCCCGTGCATCTTGAGCGTTGATCTCAGCGCCTTGCTTCAACAATCGCTTCACTGTGGCAACATCATTCTGTGTAGCTGCCTCGATCAAAGGTAGGCCTTGAGCACTGATTGGAAGGCCAGAATTAGCGAAACCAAGGAAGCTGACCATCACTCCAATTCCCAACATGAAGAGTCTAACGATACTTTTCATGGCTTCTTGCCCTTCTCAAGCCCCCTAAAAATTATGGGGTAATTTTGTAGGCCATAACGGTTCATCAGGGAGGAGGGGGCAAGACGTGGGATTTCAATCCTAATCCTTGAGTAGCCAACAATTTTTGCCAGGACGAATGGTTTGTTCCGTAGCGCCTTTTCATAAATGTGCCCATGCCCCGTTATTCCTTCCGAACAAAGACAACCTCAAACGTCTCCTTCGTCACGGCCTGATAGTAGTATCCAAAGAGCTGGTCATGTTCAGGATCATAGATGAGTTTGTACGTTGAACCAGGATAATTGACATCCTGAAGCTTAACGAACACCTGGATGCGGGCTTCCATTCTCCGCCACTCCCCCTTGCCAACGTTGATCGGTCGCGGATTGAAATAGGCAGCTTTGAGTTGTCCCTCAGACTTGACATTACTCAGTTCCAATACATATTCGCCGTCCGGTCGCAACCATTTCCCCTCTATGTGTCCGTAGTCAGCCTTCGCCAGTTTGGATTGACTAGTCTTGCCGTTTTCGGCCGAGGCTGACCATGCGAACACCAATATGAGCAACGTGGCAATCCATGGGATCGCCGGGTGGCTCACGTGAACCCATTTGTGGGTTCTGTCTTTCTTCATGTTCCTGATTCCTCCTTTTCGAAAATAGGGTCATGGACCTCAGAAAAATCATGATCTTTCGCGATCTCTAAATAAAGCATCATATCAGTATGTAGAAAGCTGAATTGAGGAGCTATCCTAGCACCACTCACCCATTAATAGAACATGGCTTGTGTCGTTGCGGATTGACGCCCTTGGTGGGCTGTACCAAGACCGAACATGTGGCCCGCTGATAGTGAAACAGGGTGCCTGTGAGAGAAATGATCTTGCCGGTGAAGACTGCGATCATGTCTCTATATCGCAAAACCTGTTGTAAAATCTGTTTGGTCACGTTGGTACCACCACCTGGGCTTTTACGAAGCGGTATGGCTGATGACGGCTGAGAGAGAATGAAAACCGCGGAAGCTGGGGGTTTTGGTTTTCCTGAATTCGCGCTTAACGCTTTGGTAAAGGTGGCTAGACTTTACAGTGTCTGAATCTGACCGTTTCAATCGACTTTCTCAAACGTGAGGTGGCGCTAGGTGTCCGACTTTCACGTAAATCAACGCACCTTCCTCCTTGGTAAAAGGCGTATGGTGACTGAGATGTGGTGAGCGAATCCATGTGCCTTTTGGATAGCGAGCATACTCGTCATAAAAGACACCGTCCAAGACCAGTATTTCTTCGCCGCCCCGATGTGAGTGCCGGTTGAACTGTGTATGAGGTTCCCATCGAACCAATGCCACATGCTCACCTTCATATTCGTGTAAAGGCATCACTTGAAGCCCGCCTACCACCCCAGAGCGCCATTTCGCCTTGTTGGTATCGATAACTGTGTGCTCCATATCGCCCTGAGCGAATTGATGGGACTTCACGAATAAGGTGACACCATTTACTCCTACCTTCCACGTAGAGGATGTTCCCACCGGTTGGCGGACATAAGTTCCAGCTGAATAGTCATCGTATTCATCGGCGAAGGTCCCTTTTACAACAAAAATCTCTTCGCTACCATCATGAGCATGAGGGGGAAATTCACTATTCATGGTGTAGCGGACAATGGTCGTCGTACGTACCATGTCACCACCTATACGATCCAATATCACTTTTTCAACACCGCACAATGAGGATGGCCCCCATTCATAATCATCGGGTTTGATCACCACCCGTGTTTCAATATCGGCATGAACTTCGAAATCATCTGGTGATGACATGGTCGTGTGTTGATCAGAATATATAGACATGATAGTTGCCGTGATTGATGAAGGGCCAGGTTCCTGGCTTCAACCTTGGATTGATCCCAATTCGGCTGAAGGTGAGGGTGCCTTATTTTAAAAGGTGTCCCCAGTCGAAATGGTTACCGACCTGAAAATGCCCGGCCAGATCATATTCTTTATCAGTGCTGATAGGGAAACTGACCCCCACTCGGAATTTCCAGTTAGAAATTGGATGCCACAGTTGAATGCCTGGCAAAAGGTTCATAACATGCTCGCCATCGTCCATTCCCGATAAAAGGGATTCGGAAACCCATTCTAACATCAAGGTGGGGACGAGTGTCTGGTTGGGTCTGGCTGGTGCGATTCCAGTGCCGGTTTCCGGGATAAAGGAATAGGCGAGAGCGGCAGCAATTTCAAATGCACTGAATGTCGGATCTGAGACGCTGGCTTCATATTCCGTATTAATCCCCAGGTACCAGTTGCGATAAGCTTGGTCAAAAAATAGGTTCCCTCCTACCGTGGTCTGCTCTCCACCCAATCCATGGGCCTCGTCCCCAGTTGGAACAGAAAGACTAAACGCTCCCGTCATGACTGTTTCTGGTAGATTCACAAAGGCGTATTTGATGGGTTGAAGTTCAATATCACCCAGACCAAAGTGATTGTCTGGTGTTCCTACATTAGAAAAAGGAATAAAAATTTCTGACCCTAAACTGAAATCGTCTAACCACGTAATCGCTAATTCGACGAAACTTGAGACTGCCGTCTCTTCTTTGTCCTCAGTGCGGACATTCTTAAACCCAGTAAAGTTAATCCTTTGTTCATCTTCGATGTGCGCATGATGAAGGATAATCGGCTCAGCAAACGCACTGGAAAAAGGAGCCCCCGCCTCATGGGCACGAGCTTCGATGGCACAGAACCAAACGAGTAGGGAGAACGAAAGAATGTGTATCAGATTGGGCAACATAACCAAATCCTCCCTATTATCCTAGGGCTGTATAGTTTGGCCCAGGATTGATTTCTTTAAAGACAGCTATGATCTTAGGCGAGAAAAACGATATTAAAAGAGAAAAGGAGGTCCGCGGTTGGCAATGAGGGAGACAGTATTGTGAATAGATAATTGATAGCGTGTGAGAGAAAAAAGGTAGGAACGAGGGAAAACTGAAGGCTCTGAGACATGCGCCGCTAGGTTGGTTGGGGAGTGCGACGATTGGCAGGTAGCGCAATCCTAATGTGCATCTAAAAGAACAAAGTCATGATTACGCAGAAGCGAGGAAAACCCCACCAATACCCCGAAACATAGAAAAAGAATAGTGGCGAAAAGCTTTTCTCGAAAGACCATTGACCCAAGACGCGTATTTTATTGTGTATTCGTTTCCAAACGAACGAACCTAAAATAGAACATACCCGACTGCTTCTTCCTTTAGCCCCAAGAGAACAAAAACAATGAGAGAGATAGTACCATTGGCTCTATGCAACATAACGCTCTTGTCTTCGGTTGGGAAAGAGGTATTCCTTACATTTTTCTAATAAAGTGCGAGATAATATTCTGGAACGCGAATCCCTGCAAAACGTATTTTCGGTGAAAGAGATGCTGTGGCTCTTAACGGTTATCAAGAATGGTCCGTAAATCATGGTTGCGCAGATAGTGATTTATCCTCATATTGTGGCCATATCTTTTTGGTGCTTGGGTGGGGAATCTTTGCACCTAGGCGGGGCAATCAACTGAGTGGATGAATACATTCCTCACTATCATTCCTCGGATTATTCACCCTTGGACTGACCGCATATGCTTCCATCTCTTCTGGCGAATATGGCTGAAGCAGTGATGAAAGCAACCTAGGGTCCTGAATGTGGGGATCCAATCAGGTATCAAAATCCCGTGGGTGAAGAATCACTGGCATTCGATGATGAATGGGTTCTGCGACAGGGTTCGGACTCGTGGTCAAAGTCGTGCAGGTCTCTAACGGACCATCCTGTTCACTTTTCCAACAGTCCTACAATCCTGCAAAACAGAACATCCGTTTATCTTTGAATCGAAAGTAGTAAGGTTGCTTCGACGTAGCAACCTTGGAGTCCCATTCATAGAACCCGACCGACAATATCACCAGGCGTTGTGATTTGAAGGGTTTTCGGAAGTACGCTTTCTTTGCTGCGGTTTCCGACATGGCCTTGCTCATTGGTTTTGTCTTCCTCAGGTCTTTCGCCCAGAAGGGGACGAGTCCCCAGTTTAATTCGACACATTCTCGTTCTTTGGATTCCGAGTTAGAACGTACACAGGCGATCAATTGAGATGGAGCGATGTTGTAGCGTGGCTGGAGGTGGGAAAGGAACGCGACTTTCAATGCCTCGGCGAGTTGTCTGTCCTTTTCTTTGCGAGCGAAGCGGCCGCACATGGGGGAGATGTCTGCACCACACGAAAGACACATTTATAGCAGACTCAGAACAACGTGGCCTAGATTTTATTAGGCGTTTACGGCGTAATTTTCTTTCGCTCCTTCAGATTCCGAGAGCGAATTCCTAGAAACCTTCGGCTTTGCTCGAAGGCGTTTCTTGAGAATCCTCTGGATCGTTTTTTGAGCTTCCTTCGCCGCATTACTGTCAATCAAATCCCGCTTCAGCACTTCATTATGGATCAGGTCTACAATCTGCTCCTTACTGACCTTAAGCCCGTCCTTAATTTTTCGCACCTCTCTGGTAATGTTCGTAATGATAGGCTCCGCCAGTAAGACTGCACCTACGGTATAACGATTGACCGATTGGCGATGTTCATACATTTCGTCGATGAGATCCTTTTGCACCCCACGCTTGCACAAAATGAAGAGTGTTTCTTGATCCTCGCTCTTCCGTGGGCTCAATGTCGTGAAATTAAATTCCATGAGCTTAGTGCTTTCCACTTTGCCATCCACATGGACCCGATGGATCTGCCACTGAATGCCGTTCGTTAATACCACCCAACGAATCCCTTCTTTGGACGCGTAGGTCACCGCTTGGCGAAAGTGGCCGTCTTTAAGGTCCAT
>JAJDBR010000160.1 GCA_029261275.1 Nitrospirales bacterium | reverse complement strand
GTGATCCAGGCAGCATAATGGCTAAGAACACGGGTGAGTGGTTCAATCTTGCGGAGTTGGCAGCATTGATCAGGGTTTCGCAACCACAAGCCTTCGCCATGTTGGCTGGCTTGTTCCGCTGGATTCAAGGTCGATTTCATTTGGATAACTTGTTCATCTTGTAACTGATAGTGTTTGATGATTCGGTCGCGAACTGCATGGGTCTGTGGAAATAAAAAATCGGTGTCCAGGTAAAAAAGCACACTGCGTGGGTTGATCCGGAGCATCATATCGACGAGGACTACATCTTCGGCCCCAAAGCTACAGGCCAATATAATACGGGGTCCGTATTGTTCCAATGCGACTTCAAGGATTTTGTCTGGAGCCTTCCCCTCAAGTGACTGATTGAAAGCCATCAGTTCATCGGGAGGGGGCTGGGTATTGACTGATCTCGACATCTGTGAGTGTTTATCCTTCAACTTTTTCTACGAGGACTTTGAAATGTTGTTCGTTCGCATCCATGGGTTTCTGCTCGAGCACCTTATGCCCATCGTTTCGAAGACTCATGGGGACGTTGCGAATGGGCTCGCCAGCATCAAGCCAGACTTCAAGTTGTTCGCCTTCATCCATCATTTCTAATTTTAATTTCGTTTTGACATAATTCATTGGGCAGGACACCCCGCGCAAGTCATAGACCTCAGGATCTTCAGCTGTGGAAGGCTGAGAAGGTGCAACGGTTGATGGGGCGGTACCCTCTGCTCCCACTTCCGATGGCGTAAGCTTGAGGTCCTGGCCAATCTGTTCCGTGACGGTTCGGCACACATCAATAAACCCTTTGGCAAAGGTTAGTTTGCTTTGAGTGAAGTCGGTTGAGGCGTCCTTGGTCCCGAGGTCGCCAAATTTATCGGCAACGTTATGATATTCAGCCTGCAGAAGTCCTTTGGCCTTAATCATGTCATCAAATTCTTTTAACGTATCCGCATCGGTGTTGGGATCAATACCCTCGGTGACGAGAATGGCTTTTGCCCCTGCCACCACCGCACGGTAAGCTTTATTGATCGCCATGGCATATTGGTGTTTTTCTACCAACAACCGTGCTTGATAGAGTTCTTGCTCCGCTTCCAAAATTCGATTATCGATCATCTCTAGCGCACCACCAGCACATTCACCAGGCCCTAAATCCTCGACCGAAAATTCCTCGTCCCCTTCCCAATCGAAATAAAATTCTTTGTCATCTTGATACGAAGGGAGGATGGTATACGGAATAAGTTCGTCTTTAAGTTGAACTTTCCCTGTGCGATTAATAAAGGCCGGGAGAGATTCTCCCTCCTTTCGTGTTTGCCGATACAGATCTAAAAGATGCTGGACTGCCGCGGGCACATTTTTCGCGGGCACTTTCACAATAAGTTGTGCAATTTTTGGCGTGCCATCTACTTGACCACCCAGGTGGAGCTCATAGACGGGAGCCACATGGTCTCCAATGCGTTTGCCCACTCCATGGAGGCCAATCGTCGCAATATGATGTTGCGCACAAGAATTGTGGCATCCACTGATTTTGACATCAACACCCTTGAGGTCATCCGGTGTTTTGCCAGCTGGAAATACCTCGGCTAACGCACGGGCGAGGCCCTTGGAGGACGTGATCCCTAATCCGCAGGTATCGGTTCCCGGGCAGGCGACAATGTCCTCAACACCTTCTGCCCCAGGATCTCCTAACCCATGGGCCACGAGTTCATCATAAAAAGGAGCGAGTTGGTTATCTGGTATCCATCGGACCATCATATTTTGGTTAATGGTGGTTCGAATATTTCCGTTGGCATAGCGTTCGGCGAGATCAGCCAACACGAACATTTGGTTGGTCGTGAGGTCGCCCGAACGAAGTCGTAGGGCTGCTGCCTTAAACCCCGCTTGTCGTTGTGTGACGACATTGGTGGAACCCCAAGCCGTAAAGGCCTCAGATGAAGTTGCGGCTCCATTCTGTGACCCGTTTGATGAGCCATGCCCATTGCTCTGAACCGATGTACCATTGCCATTTTTCGCGGGCATGATCAGTGGTGGATCGTCAGGGTATAGGCCAGGGATTAACCCTACCTTGGTGGCCCCAGACTGAATCATGCTGTCATAGCTCTCTTTCCATCGTTTCGAAAATTCATCAAAGCCTAATTTGTCGAGGACGAATTTCATACGAGCTTTACTACGATTTTTGCGATTGCCCAAATTATCAAAGACTTTCAACATGGCTTCGATGGAGGGAATGAGTTCCTCTATTGGGACAAACTCTCGCAGGGTTTTGGCTAAACGAGGAGTAGATCCTAATCCACCCCCGACGACCATTTTGAACCCCATGGTACCTTCCGCATTGCGTGCGGCTAGGAGCCCCACATCATGTATAGGCGTCAACGCACAGTCCTGTTTACAGCCCGAGAACGCAATTTTAAATTTCCGTGGAAGACTTTGATTCAGCGGATTTCGCAACAAATGATCCGCCACAGCCTTGGAATAAGGCGTGACATCGAAGACTTCTCCTGGACACACCCCAGCGAGCGCACAGGCGGTGACATTCCGCACCGTATTGGCACAGGCTTCGCGTGTCGTCAAACCCACTTCTGCCAACTTCCGCATGACTGTGCCGACATGGGGAAGCGGCACGAAATGCAATTGGATATCTTGCCGAGTCGTGACGTGACCGACGCCAGTGGCATAGGTATCCGTGATCTCGGCAACTTGTCGTAATTGATTGGCATTCAATCCACCAAAGGGAACTCTGATGCGGATCATCTGAACATCTGGCTGCCGTTGTCCGTAGATGCCGTATTGCAGACGGAAGGGTTTAAAAACATCCATGGGGGTATCGCCGGATTGGACCCGAGCGACTTCATCTTCGAACGTTTCGATTTCCTCGATAATTTCGTGAGGAATCGGGATCGTCTGGATGGGGGATCTGGTGGTAGCTGGTGACGTGCTCATGGTCTTTCTCCAAATGGCAGATAAAAATCAGAGGTTCTTATTGATTGGTGTCTCATCAGAGTTATTTGGCATCATCCTGAACGAATTTATTGACCAGCGAACTAAATATGATACATCAAGCTGCGCTGGGATTCGAGCTTTTCATGTTGCTCAACCAAGGATTGCAATGAAATCACTCGAAGGACCGCTTGTTCCGCTTCCTGAACTTGGGCCCAAATACCTGAAAGTATGGCGTTAGAGGCCCCTCGAGTCGCAATTTGTCCAGTTGATCCGTTAGCTGCTAAAGGCGGCACCTCCGATCCGTTCATCGAATTCACTAGTTCAGCCAAGGTGATCTGATTAGGGTCTTGGGCTAGCGTATATCCACCCTGAGCGCCGCGAAGGCTCCTAATAAGGCCGGCCTGCTTCAACCCCTGAAGAATTTGCTCAATAAACCGAGACGGGATTCCCTGACGAGCCGCAATAGCTTTGGCCTGAAGGGGCGTTGATCGATCATGCCGAGCGAGTTCAATAGTGGCCATGATTCCGTATGTGACTTTAATGGGTAGTCGGTTCATTGCTTAATTCATACTAAATCGATAGGAATAATATATTTATACCATTTTAGCAAAAAATGTCAAGAATAGGGAAGGCAAAGTAGCCGATCCTTGGGTACCTAATTAAGGAATGGCAAGGGGATGTGACTTCTTTAAACGGTCATGAACCAACGGTTCTCAAATACGGGTTGAAGGATGGCTGCTTGAGAACCGCAGCTTTTTTCCGAGCAGACAATCTTACTGTCGAATAAAAATATACCGATACCATATTGAAGGAATTGGGAGAATCCTCAAATTCTGACACCTGAGAGTCGACGAATGTCTGACAACAAAGATATCGCTGATCTCCTAGAGGAAGTTCAGACAATTGTTCATGTCTTGCGAGATGAAAAAACTGATTTTTACGGTCAGGTGAAGGGACTTGAGGGGCAATTGTCCTTGATGAAAGTAGAAAAAACAAAGAATTGCAGAAATTACAAGAGTGTACTGCGCAATTGACCAAAGAGTTGAAGGATACAACAGTTCGACTTTCAGGTGAGTTGCAAATCACTCAGCAAAAACTCGATCGTTTTCATCCTGAATTACAAAGTCTTCAGGTTGAATTTCAGAATGCAGACATGAGGAACAGTTTATTGCAGATAGAACTGTCTAAGAAAAACGAAGAAATCCAAGACTTAGAAGGCCGCCTTCATGCCTTTACTTCCCTTGCTATGGCATCGTCCTCGGTAGAAGAACTAGCCGCATAATATTTCTCTCCTTTCTTTTTCTTCCTGTTCTTACAATCTGAACGATAACGTACGTTATTATTTTGCTTGAGACCATGGACAGCTGGCTTTATAGACACTAGTTCGTGCGGAAGTAGGTTCCTTTATGCCCTTCAACAAGATTTCAGCAAATAGAGGAACTCCCTGCAAGAAACATTGTAGAATGCTCAATCAGAAATCGTTTGTCATTTAAGAGCACACTGGCCAGAATTGAATGAAGAATTAATTGGTAGTCATGATTTGTATCGTTGAATATTTATCAGAAGGAGGTTCTCATGCCGTCAAAGACTTCATCGAGTCAGGGAAGGAAGCTAGGGGCAGGTACGACAAAAACAGTTGCGAAGGCAAACGCGGCACCTAGAAAAACGACTGCAACAAAATTGAAACCGTCAGTGGCCAAGAAGAGCCCATCAAGTTTGGCCAAGGGGAAAGCAGCAGTTGTGCCGAGTGGGCTCAAGGTTGGTTGCCGAGCTCCCGCATTTTCCTTGCCTAATGAGAAAGGGCAGATCGTGAAATTGTCTGCACTGAAAGGGAAAAAGATCGTGCTGTTCTTTTATCCCAAGGATGATACCTCGGGTTGTACGAAGGAGGCTTGTTCGTTTCGCGATGGACTACAGGCCATTCGAAAGAAAGGGGCGGTGGTATTGGGGGTGAGTGCCGATTCTGTGGCCTCCCATCAAAAGTTTTCACAAAAGTATGACTTTAATTTTCCCTTGCTGAGTGATGAATCCAAAGCCATGATTCAGGCTTATGGCGTATGGAAAGAAAAGTCAATGTATGGTCGAAAGTATATGGGGATTGAACGGACTACGGTGTTGCTTGCGAAAGATGGGACCATTAGTCATGTCTTTCCCAAAGTGAAGGTCGATGGTCATTATGAGGAAGTTCTAGAGGCGTTAGGCTAGAAGAATTCAGCCGCGCCATACAACGGAGGGTTAGGCTTGGGATTCTTGACGTTCGTGTGCATCACCAATTTGAGAAAAGTCTTGTTCGCCGAAGATGGCAGTAGCATTGAGATAGTACTTGAATTCGAGGAGATTGTGTGAGGGATCTTCTAAAAAAAATGAGAGGTGTTCGATGGGCTTGCCAGAGAATCGGCGTTGGGGTTCGCGGAAAAAGGTCAATTGGTTCTTCTTGGCTCTATCTCGTAATTGTGTCCATTCATCTTCTGTTTGGCACACCAACCCAAAATGACGGGGGTAAATACTGCTTTGTGGTGGCCCCAAGTCTTCGGTAACCTGAGCCACAATTTGGTGGCCATGAAAATCGAGCATCATGGCGACGGCTGATTGTCGTCCGATGCGACACCCTAACCCCAAAACATAAAATTCTTTGGTTGACTCGATATCTTGAATAGGAAAAGACAGATGAAAAATTGAGGTATGTATAGCCATAGTCCTTGGCGTAGTTTTAGCGCAATTTCTTTGTTGGGGCAAGCCAAGGGTTACATAAGCAAGCCATGGAGAAAAGGCTGCCAGATGAGGCCGAAGGCATAGATTGAGTCTGCCAAATGATTATTGTGTGTGCTGAGCCAGCTATAGACGGTGAGGGAAAGAAAAACGGAAAGTTTCGAGCTCGTCGTTTACGCGAGCTGTTGGGTTTGCGGGGTGTGATAGCAAGTATATTGATTCCCACCATGGGTTTTAGAGTAATAGACGGCTTCATCCGCATGGTGGAGCAGGTCGCCGACATTGGAGTAGGGCTTTTCTGGTGTATGTGTGGCCATTCCTAAAGAGATGGTGACGGCAATGCTTTCTGCTGGTGAAATATCATGAGTTGTTTCACGAAAGGCTTTCAAGATTCGTTCGCAGACCATTTCCGCCACTTGTTCTTGCGCTTTCGGCAAGATCAACACAAACTCTTCACCGCCGTATCGTCCCACGATGTCTGTTCCACGTAATTTTAACTGAATAAGTCGGACCGCAGATTGCAAGACGCTATCTCCTGCTTGATGGCCGTATGTGTCATTCACCGATTTGAATTTGTCCAAATCGCCAAATACCAGAGTTAACGGTTCCTGATTCTCGACC
>JAJDBR010000159.1 GCA_029261275.1 Nitrospirales bacterium | reverse complement strand
AATCCTGTGGAGTTTGTATGCGAAAACCCGTAGAAGTGACTAGTGATCGTGCGTTTCTGATCTATGCGTTGCATTTGATCGAAGCGATGGAACATTCAAATGGCCTCATGAGTGACGTCAAGCTTCAACAGTTGTTATTTTTGGCAGAGTTGCAAATGTTGGGGAAAGGGTTCAAAGGCTTACATTGGGAATTTGTGCGGTTTCCCTATGGCGCGTTCAGTAAGGATGTTGATAATGATTTACTGTTTTTACGGCGCAAGGAACGCATTCAGAATTTCGACGTGACAGGGGATGCGGAAGAGGTCGTGGAATTGATCGACAAATTGGTGGATGGCCATGAGGTGAATGAACAGATGATGGAAATCATTCGTAATGTGGTTGAGGTCTATGGGGCCCAGGATACGAGCGAAATTATGAGTTCGGTCGAGGCGGTGGAATTAAGCCCCGCAGATAACCCGGAAGAAAAGCTGGCGATTCGGGATATTTCGTTTCATACGATTATGCTTGTGCCATCACGCGTGGAGACGACCGAGAGCTTTACCCTTTCCGCCGCACAGGCGAAAACCCTGAATAAGGCAATGGGGTATTAAATCAGAATTGCTTTTTGTGACGTGGACAGTTCAGATCGGGTTCTGAACCGCTTCCCTTTCAGTCAATGAAAGAGAAGCGGTTCACGACAGTGTTCCTACGGCATCGTTCTTTTTTACTTGACCTTTTTGGCTGATTTCACGGTAAACGCGTCATTCAGCGCTTGCAAGCGTACTTTCCCGACTCCGCTGACGGCTTCTAATTCCTGCATTGATTTGAATTTTCCGTGTTCTTTTTTGTAGTCCACAATATTTTGTGCCGTATCTTGCCCAATGCCTGTGACGGCTTCCAATTGGGTCACGCTGGCTGAATTGATATCGACTTTCGTAGCGGCAACGACTCCGGCGACCGGAAATACGAATCCAATCAATAAGAACATGGCAAATAGGAGAGACGAAATTTTTGTTGGTTTCTTAATCATTCATTTTACTCCTTTTGAAAAAATGAAAAATAGTAAGTCCACTTCCTGCCCTTTTGTAGGAGGGAAGGCAGGCCGCAACTCATTAATTTGGGTAGGCTAGTAGTGGGAATTATTACAGAACAAGCTGTCGGTGGATTTACCGAAGCAAAGGGGATAAATCAGGAAATTGTAGAATTTAGGGTGTGATTTTCGAAGAAGGCGGTGTCGAGAATTGGTACAAATTCCCATACTTCTCTTCAAGATCTTTGATGAAAGCTTCTGATGTCAGCGTTTGGCCCGTCACTCTCTGAATGAGTTCACTGGCTGAATATTGCCGTCCCCATCGGTGCACACGATCATTTAACCAAATTTTTAACGGCTGAAAATTCCCCTGGCCAATATTCTGCTCAAGATCGGCCATATCTTTCTTGGCTTGATGAAACAACATGGCCGCATAGAGGTTTCCCAGGGTGTACGTGGGGAAATACCCAAAGGCCCCGAAAGACCAATGGACATCTTGAAGCACACCCTCAGCATCGTTAGAGGGGGTAACCCCCAAATATTCCTGAATTTTAGCATTCCAAATGTCAGGTAATTCGTCTACCTGGACTTGGCCTTCGATAACTTCCAGCTCAATTTCAAAACGGACCATGATATGAAGATTATAGGTGAGCTCGTCGGCTTCGACCCGAATCAACGACGGCCCCACGTGGTTGATGGCCAAATAGAATTCGTCTAGCTGCACCGCGCCAAGCTGCTCTGGAAAGGTTTGTTGTAACTTTGGGTAAAAATACTTCCAGAACGCTTGGGATCGGCCCACACTATTTTCCCACAGTCGTGATTGGCTTTCATGAATACCTAAGGATATCGTTTCGCCCAAGGGGGTCCCATAATAGCGGGCCGATAAACCTTGTTCGTACAACCCATGCCCTCCCTCATGGATGCAACTGAATAAGCAGGAGGGCAAGTCGTTGTCAAAAACACGGGTGGTGACCCGTGCATCGGTGGGATGAAACGAGGTCGTAAAGGGGTGAGCAGAAAGGTCCAGGCGCCCGCGTTGAAAATTATACCCCATCTGTTTGAGGACGAGGCGGCCAAAGTCGACCTGCTTAGTCGTGTCAAACGATTGTGTGAGAATGCTGGTATTAGGTCGGACAGGAGAATTTCGGATCTGATCCAGTAAACGAATGAGGTGTGTACGTAACTCGGCAAAGAGGGGGCGAAGTTGAGCGACTGTTGCCCCAGGTTCAAATGTATCTAATAACGCATTGTAGGGGGAGTCGGTGTATCCCAAATAGTCGGCTTCTTTCCGTTTGAATCCTATCAATCGTTCCAAGTTGGGGAGAAAACGTTGGAAATCATTGGTCTTCCGCGCTTCTACCCAAACTTGTTGAGCGATAGAGGATTCTCGCTCCAGTTCATTCACAAAAGAGGAAGGCAATTTTTTCGCACGAGAGAAATCTCGCCAGGTTTCACGAACCAGAGCTTGAGAGGTGTCATCAAGAGAGGATTGATGCTCGGGGAGTACGGTTCCGGTTTCGATATCGACGAAGGCGCCTAACAGTGATTCGACCTCGAGGGAGACCAATTGGTTGTGTGCCAGCGTTTGGAGCGTAGCCAGTTGCTCTGCTCGGATGGCTCCACTGCCCGATGGCATATATGTTTCTTGATCCCATGAGAGAACGGCCGCTGCGTCATGTAAATGATGAATCTCTCGAAGCTTGGAGGTTAACGCGTCAAGCGAAGCTGAGGTTGCCATGGCACCTGTCCTTTTTCTGTAATGACTTAGACAAGAATAAACGCCGTGCACTTTACGTTAGCCGCTTCAGGATTGGCAACAAGTCCTTGCGTCCCTTTTCGGCCAGAAGAGTGAGACTGTATTCCCCTTGGTCATCCTCGAAAATCCTGAACGGGTTTCCATCTGAACTAAATGCCGCGCTTCAAAGAAATCTTCCTGGGAGAGGCCTTGCCTTCTAGGAACATGAGGAAGAAAATGGCATTGTTGATCTATTGCAGAATGGCTTATGGGGGGGGTATCTCATGGAACCAATGGTGTTGCCTGAAGTGGAAGCCTATGCGGAGGCCCATTCGCTTGCTGAATCGGAAATATGTCGGCGACTTCGCGAAGAAACCAATCGTACAATGGAAGTGCCACAAATGGTGGTGGGGCCGTTGGAAGGGGCTTTTTTAAAGGTGATGGCGATGACGGTGGGTGCCAAGCGGATCTTAGAGATTGGCACGTTCACTGGCTATAGCGCGTTATGTTTTGCGGAGAGCATTTCTGAAGAGGGAGAAGTCGTCACCTGTGATATCGATTCTGAATCGACGGATCTGGCCAAGAAGTATTGGGCAGAAAGTCCTCATGGCTCAAAAATTCACCTTCGACTCGCTCCAGCGCTGGAGACCCTTGCAGATGTAACCGGTCTCTTCGATCTTATTTTTATTGATGCCGATAAAGCCAATTATGTGAAGTATTTTCAACAGGCGTTGGAGCTGATTGCCCCGACTGGCGTGATTCTGATTGATAACGTGTTGTGGAGTGGAGAGGTGTTAAAGATGCCACCCTCTGATTCCAATACGGAAGCCATTCAAGAACTGAATCGACTGGTCCTTGCGGAACCACGTGTCTCAGCAGTACTGCTGACCATAAGAGACGGCGTTTTTTTGATCACACCACGAGTCTCCAATGCCTAGACTCACAAGATAGCCTTCCACAGAAAACGACGACAGGTTTAACGCGCCTGGCGGATCGTTTTGTCTCTTGCCGTGGGCTTGGTGAATCTTTTCTTTAACGAATGAATGCGTGTCAGGTAGTGGCTTACATCGTGATCGCCGCATCGTTGGTGAGGAGACAGTCTGAGCCCCCGTGCGGCATAGGCCCGACCGGCTCCAGCACCACATAGATGAATGACCGCGGCAAGATCCTGCATTTGCTGAAGTGTGGTCGATTTTAACCGTCGTGTTCCTAATGACTCTGTCACGCGGCGATCAAGCAGGGCCGCTGTCAACTCGATGGCATGGCTCGGCAGGACCCTCATGTAGAGGCTATTGAACCAGCAGGATTTCAGGTCATGCCATGGTCCATCTTCCACCACCTTATGATCGTGAATGCAATACCGTGTTGCTTCTTCGAAGGTTCCGTCGGTGATCTGGTACATGCCCACTGCGCTCGATGCCGGTTGGTACCACTCCAGGGGATTCCACGTTAATTGCCATCGCCAGTATGTTCGTGCCACAGGATTCCCTCCACTCTCGACTTGCCCCAGGGCGGCAAGAAATTCGGGTGTGATAATCGCGGTCGCATGTTCGCGGAAGAGGGATTCATAGTGGTTCCACGTCTCCACTGGGTGCTTATTGAGGGAACGGTCGAGAGGAAAAAGGATTTCGCTTGGTTTTTGATACGCATGGAAGGCCCAATTGAGACCGAGCCAAAGGAGGAGCAACAGGGTAGAGATGACGAAAACACGAATGATCGGCGGTGAGACCCACACGCCCCTCATGATCACAAGCAGCGCCTGCCATCCCTGGCGGGCAAAACGTCTGAGCCTGGGGAGCGTGGTTCGGCGCCGGCGCCTCTGTCGTTGACGAGGTTGTTTAGGAGTTCTTCGCGTAGCCTGCCATGCCATAGCTTCACTATAACCGATATCCGTCATTCTCGCGGTTGTTATCGAGAATCTCTTTATGGGGATCAAGGAGACTTTTAATGAGATCTTTGCCAAACAAACGTCTAATTATGACAATGAAATGATAGGAAGTCTTAATGAACTACTGGCAAAGAAATGTGTGTAGGTCGGTCGGGTGTATGCCAGATTTTCCATGTTGGTGAGGGACCATCCAATAGTTGAAAGTGATCTTTGTCGGCGCCTGCTAAGGCCACGCGGATGCGGTGGCCCTTTTTGAATTGGTAGGAGACGGGGAGTAAGTCCAGAGTGAGCGGAATCACTTCACCTGGAATGAGAGGGGCCGCGTCAGCTCGTTGATAGGTGCGATTGGGAATGGAGAGAGCTGAATCAGTTATGGATTCGGCTGGTTGCCATGTTCGATGTAGGGCTCGTAATTCACCTTCCGTGACATAATGCACTTGGCCTTCAGAGGTCACGTCTTCGAGATACACAAACAGCGTCGTGTCGGGGGCATTGGCTGACAGGTAGACCGTGGCCACGGGGTGTCCGGTGACTTCGAGGTCTTCGGGAAGTGGATCGGAGGTATACACCAGTAGCTTCTTATCTTGTTCTTGGCGATCCGGGTATGGGTCTTTCAATGAAATTCCTACCAAGGTGTTCCATCGGGAATGCGGCCCGGTTCCTGCTGTGGGATCGACGTGATATTGGTCTGGTGCAGAGGTCGTCTGAGAAAGTTCGCTAGAAAGTTTATTGTTCGTCTGAAAGTAGAGTGGGGTTGGTGTCGACGGTGGGGGCCAATGTGTCGATGTGTTCCATCGTTCGGATCCCATGGTGTAGTACTGGATAGGGGCTTCTGGATGTGTGCTGGGTGCTTCCTCTTTCAGGTGTTGATTGAAGAACCGGATGAGTTCTTGGGCATGATCAAAGGTGGCCGGTCCTATCGCATAGGGACTAATCTGTCGTTTCCCGCCATGGTCCCAAGGACCTAAGATGAGTTTATTTCTAGGATTGTGATGTTGCTGATGTCGTTTAATAGCGGCCAAACCATAGCCTCCGTCAAACCAACCACTATAGCTGTAGATTGCCGCACCGGATTGTTCAATTGCTTTTGCGTAGCTTCGGGTACTCAACGCATCAATATTTGGGGCTTGTCGTGAGGGTGGGGAATCGTCACGAAAGGTGAGGCCGGAGGCTTCTTTGAAGGGGCTCCAGTTCACTTCGTGTTCTTGTACCGCCATATTTAGGAGTTGGTTGTTGGAGTCGTCGTCGACGGGACGGACGCCACGGACAAAAAGATTGCCCAGCCAACCGGCGAATGGGAGTTCATTGTGGTCCAGTCGGTTATTGATGTAACTCCAGGTTTCCGTAAACCAACGCAAATGGATGCCGCCGGGAAAGGCAATTTCGGTATACAAATCGAATCCTGCGAACATTGGTGCCACAGCTCTGAC